>NZ_JBFTSN010000061.1:0-25466 GCF_056400045.1 Paenibacillus sp. 01L418 | reverse complement strand
CGTCCATATTGCTGGCCATCGGAACAAAAAAGATGAGCAGCGTCCTTCATATATCGTTGATTCATCGGTAAATATGTATGATGTAAAAAAAATCAAACCAGGTACTTTTGGCAAATAAACAGAAAGCGACTTACCCTTGGCGGGCAATGTCGCTTTTTTTATTTATTCATTTTAGGGAATCTGGAATGATACCGTGGTTCCAAAATTAAGTTTGATTGTAATGACAAGCCCATAGCCATATAACTGTTCTAATCGACGATCCGTATTCAATAAACCAATTCCACTTTGTTCGTTATACTTCCCATTCAACAGTTGCCCCAATTCTTCTTCGTCCATTCTGATTCCATCATCTGCAATCGATATTTCGATGTACTTCCCAGACAATCTCTAAACGTTCAGCAAAACGTTCCTTCTCGATATACAAGTAAGCTTGAACGAGCTCTAGCTCATGTGCAATAGATACAAATTGATTCGTATTTTTGTGATCGGCAGCCTGATCTGAGCGCTCCATGATGGATTGCGTCTCGCAGGGGAGTTCGCAGCTCATAAGAAGTATTCACCAAAAATCATCTTTCGTTTTATCAGCCTTTTGCAAGCTTGATCATACGATCGGCATTTTGAAAATAACGCTTAAACCAATAAGCAGCAAATCTGAGAAAAGCAGCAAGCATATCAAAAGGGTATTAGCCGATTTTTATTAATCCAGTGGATTTGATGATACCCCAGATGATACCTGATGCGACACCCGCAGTTGCTAACAATAATAAAATGGTATCTTCATATTTTGATAATACAATTTTTATAAATATCATCATTAACGCAGTAGACGAGAAAGTCATAATGAATATGAGAAGCACACTAGTAGAAATGATGATACTGGCTATGAATGTATAATGCCAAACTCATATGATGCATATAGTAATGAACAAGCTGCATCCCGTGAGGAGGTTTTGAATGAAATCCAGCATTTCGGGAAAAGTGATGGTCATTTACGGAAGCACATTTCTGCTGATTATTGTCTTAACCTTTTGGTTGTCCTATCGGGGTACGGTTGGTCCGCTTGAGGCGGATCTGACCAATACGAATCTCGCGCTACTCAAGCAAGTAGACCAAAAGATTGAAGTGGCGTTCCGTCAAACCGAGAAAGATTTGCTCGCGCTTATGGAAGAACTCGAATTTGTCTACTTCATGCTGGATAGCTACAATGACGATGCCCAAAAATACAGCAACTATTATGGGCTTACGACAAAATTAAAAAACTTTATTAACGCGAATCCCACATTCTCATCCATTTTTGTTTACTCTGCTGTAAACGGCGATATTTTGACCGAAAAGGCTTATATGAATGATATTTCATCGGTAGACAACTGGCTAGCTGATTATATGGACATGCCGGGTTACTTCAAGTGGATGACGACCCATCCGGTGTGGGATGGAACGACAACTCAAAACGTTGTGACACTGGTGCGCTCCTACCCGACGCTCAGCAGTCCCGGGTATCGCAACGGCATCGTTGCCGTTAACATTAACGAGGTTGTTCTCTACGATATGATTAAATCGGTCTATGAGGAAAGCTCGGCTGGCCATCTGTTTATATTCGACGCAGATGGAAAAGTCGTCAGCCACGATGACAAAACGCTCCTTTACCAAAATTTAAAGCAATTACCCTATATGAAAAACGTACTCTCAGCAGAAGGCAGCGGCTCCCTATCAGTCAAGCTGGACGGGATCCCGCAAACTGTTTTTTACAGGACTTCCGCCTATACGGGGTGGAAAATGGTCAGCATCATGCCGGAATCACAAATTTACGAGCCGCTTCAGATTACCCGCAATCTTTTATTTATATTGGCTGGCGTAATGATCGTTCTAGCGCTAATTGTATTGTTCTACATCAATCGATTAACCTTTAAGCCGCTTGATCGACTGGTCAGCAAGCTTTCAGGGACCTACCAGCCAGATAAGAAGCGCGGATTTGATACGGCGGKATTCACTTATTTGGAGACGGTGTTTGAGCAAATGATGGAGGATCGGGAGCATTTGGAGAAGCATGTGCGGGATTCCAAATCCGTGCTCAAATGGAGACTGATTATGGATATGCTGAYCGGCTACCGAACGGACTACCAAGCTTTGCGGCATCACTTTGAATTTACAGGCATTAAGCTCTATTCAGAGCGCTACCTTGTATGTACGGCAGAAATTGCGAAACCAGAAGGCTGCTTAAGCCTGCGTGATGAAACGTTGTATACGTATGTGTTTTGCAACGTGGCGGAGGAGATGATGGGCAAAGAGGATGCTGGAGTCGCAATCGATTTAGGCGGCGGACGAGCGGCGCTTGTCTTTAGCTTCGCAGAAGGCGAAGCGGAACAAAACCATTTGCGCGCGCTCGCAATTTTGGAATGGATACTTGAGGTGATTAAGAAGCAATTCGGATTAGTCGCTACGGTGGGTGTAGGCAGAGGAGTCAAGGAACTCGGCGATATTCAAAGCTCCTACGGCGAGTCGCGCAAGGCGCTCCGCTACAAGATGCTTTTTGGCAGCCATTCCGTCATTTCAATCGAGGATTTGCAACCGCCGGACAGTCAAGACTATTACCGTTTGAATCGGAAGGCAACTCGAATTATGGAGGCGCTCAAACAGACGGATACGGATAAAATAAAGGAGGATGTGCACCAAGCCTTTGAGAAGGCGGTGGGACTAGGCTTGCCTCCTGACCTCATCCGCCAGTTTTCGTTCGATTTAATCGTGAAGGCGCTGCAGGTTGCTGATGCAATCGGAATCGGTCCCGAGGAGTCGATGGGCAACTTGGATAGCATTTATGAGAAGATTGAGCACAGTGAGGATTGGAAGCAAGCAGAGGCCCTCGTCCTCGCTGTTCTTGAGGAGCTAGCTGCTAAGCTTACGAGCAAACGAAGCCTGAGAGGGAAAAATGACACGATTGAGCGAATGCTTACCTACATTCAAGCCCATTACCATGAAAATGATTTGTCGCTCGATCGGCTCGCTGAACAGTTTCATTTGAGCCCAACCTATATTAGCAAGCAGTTTAAAGAATACACCGAGCGAAATTTTATCGACTATCTTATCGAAATTCGAATTGACGCCTCGAAAGCACTGCTCGCTAACAAGGATAAAAAAGTGAACGATATCGCCGAAGCGATTGGATATATGAATACCCGCAGCTTCTTGCGGACGTTTAAAAAATTTACAGGGATGACACCTACAGAGTACCGAGAACATGCCATCAGCAAACAAACAGGGCAAGGCACAGAGCGAACGTAAGACCGGTGGCACACTTCCTAAGCGGAGGCGTTGCCCCGGTTTTTTCCTTGTACTATAAGAATCTATAAGTTTGTTAGCTTATAAAAGGCTTACATTTCTCCGTCAAAGCTACTTCAACATCCAGAAGTTGAAGGGGTTTTTACTTGTAATGGCGGGATTTCTTTCGTGTCACAGSAAAAGAATGAACCTGGTCAAGAAAGGTGACTGGGCCATTTCACAATAAAAGACACCTGGCACAGAACATGTCTATATTCAGCTTCCCGAGCTTTGTGTACGATCGAATTGTAGACGGAACATAAAGGGGGGGAGGACGATTTGGATACGGCTTAAGCGGGATCGTCACTTATATTTGATGCTTCTGCCTGTCATCTTGTTTTATGTCATCTTTAAATACGCACCGATGGCGGGCGAAATTATCGCATTCAAAAATTACCGGTTTATTGATGGAATATGGGGAAGCGAATGGGCCGGTTTTCATCATTTTCAAATGCTGTTCGCAAGCTTGGATTTTTGGAGAATTCTTAGAAATACACTGCTGCTGAACATCTATAGTCTCGTGTTTGGTTTTCCGGTACCTATCCTCCTTGCCTTGCTGCTTAACGAGGTGCGCAGAGAATGGTACAAAAGGACGGTCCAGAACCTGTTGTATTTGCCTCACTTCATCTCTTGGGTTGTGCTGGGCGGTATCGTTATTGCGATCCTATCGCCGAGCACAGGCGTCGTGAATCTGATTCTAAAACAATTTGGCATCGAGCCCGTCTATTTTATGGCGGATTCGACTTGGTGGCCTGTTGTGTATACGTTATCCGGTATTTGGCGCGAAGCGGGCTGGGGGACGATTCTCTATTTAGCAGCGATGGCTTCGATTGATCCCCAGCTTTATGAAGCAGCCAAAATCGACGGTGCAAACAAGCTGCGGCAAATTTGGCATATTACACTTCCCGGCATTCGCAGCACGATTGCTATCTTATTGATCCTTCGGATGGGGCATATGATGGATGTTGGTCTTGAACAAACGCTGGTGCTTCAAAACCAATCCGTGCTGGATGTAGCGGATGTCATCAGCACCTATGTATACCGGGTCGGCTTGCAAAATATGAATTACAGCTACACGACAGCGCTTGGATTATTCCAGTCCTTGATTGGGTTTATTCTAGTCGTAGGCGTTAACGGGCTCATCCGAAAGTTCGGCGAAAGGGGGTTATGGTAACGGTGAAAAGGAATGCTGCCGCAGCTTTTGTGCTGTCATCGATTAGCAAAATCATCCTTTATACGTTTCTTGGCCTCTCGTCCTTAATCGCCCTGTTCCCGCTATGGTATGAGGTGGCGGCATCCTTTAGCAGCAGCCGGGCAATTACAGCCGGAGAAGTGATGCTGTGGCCAATTGAATTCAATCTGTATGCTTACGATCGGCTATTTGATGACGGACAAATTTTGATCGGCTTGCGAAATACGGTCTTGATCACGGTTGTTGGTACCGCGTTGAACATGATCATGACGATACTGGCTGCCTATCCGCTTTCAAGACGCCGCTTGATGGGACGCAGCGGACTGCTAATGTTCGTTACGTTCACGATGTTATTCGTTTCTGGGATCATTCCGAGCTTCATTCTCGTCAAGACACTGAGCTTAATGGACACCTACTGGGCATTATGGCTGCCAGGGCTGATCAGCACGTATAACATGTTTGTGATGAAAACGTTCATGGAAGGCCTTCCGGATGAAATTGAAGAGTCGGCTGCTATGGACGGAGCTGGAGATTGGCGGGTTTTAATGCAGATCATGCTTCCGCTTTGCAAGCCGATTATCGCCYCCTTGTCGCTGTTCTACGCCGTTGGCTGGTGGAACTCCTATTTCAGCGTTCTTCTTTATATAACAAAAACGACGTCACAGTCCTTGATGGTGAAGCTGTATCAGATGATTAATCAAGTGGATGCAAGCCTGCTTAACAATACTGGGGGAAGCGAGGGTGCGGGGCAAATCTTGTTAACGCCCGAAGGCATCAAAGCTGCGGCCATCGTCATTGCGGTCACGCCGATTCTATGCGTATATCCGTTCCTTCAGAAACATTTTGTAAAAGGTGTCTTGATCGGTTCGGTTAAAGGTTAATAAGGAAAAGGGGATGATGTATTTGATGAAATGGAACAAAATTCGTAATTTGATCATGATGGCTAGCTTAATTGTTGTACTGCTGGTTGGCTGCACGGGGAAATCCGAGCCGACTAAACCTTCTGCTGCACCGAATAAGACTGATGCGCCAGCACCAGTGGTAGAGCAAAAGAAAGAGATTAGCGTATCTATCCTTGATCGGGGCGAAGTGTCATCGGAGGAAGGCAGCTATGAAAACAACCGCTGGACGAAGTGGATCAATGAGAATGCTCCTGCAAAGGTGAAATGGGTACCCGTGCCGCGTACGCAGGTACAGCAAAAATTAAACACGCTGATTGCATCGGGCACGGCTCCGGATCTCATATGGGAATATGACCGCAGCTATATCAGCCAGCTCGCTGCGCAGGGCGCGATCCAGCCGATCGACGAATATATCGAAAAATACAGCACAACGTACAAAGCTTATTTGGCTAAGCATCCAGAACTTAAACCCTTCCTAACGATAAATGGAAAAATGTATGCGGTTGCAAGTGCGCGTGGACAAGAAACGATAGCCAATCATGGCATTATGATTCGTCAGGATTGGTTGGATAAGCTAGGTTTGAAAGCTCCGACAACAGTTGAAGAATTAATTGAGGTTGCACGAAAGTTCAAAGAGGGCGATCCGGACGGCAACGGCACGGCAGACACGGTTCCAATCACCTTTAATTACAACGGAGTGCAAATTTTAAGAGCCCTTTTCTTCAATAACGAGAACCAATGGTATCTGGAAGATGGCAAGCTCACGTTCGGACGGATACTGGATCGATATACCGATTCGCTTGCTTTRCAGAAGCAGCTTTTTGACGAAGGGTTAATCGATAAGGAATACATTACGGATACGAATTTTCAGCGCTCGCTGCAGCTTTGGACGACAGGCAAGTCGGGTATTTATCTTGGCTCATGGTCAATGGGCGCAGAGTTTGTTGATTTGAAGAAAAATGTGCCGGATGCAAAAGTGGTGCCTTTGGAGCCTGTCTCTTCGAAGTATGGAAAAAATGGCCTTTATCAGGAAGTTCCGGCCAATATGTATATCGCTTTTAATACGAATATGAAAGAGGACAAAATCGAAGCAGGCGTCAAATTTTTGGACTGGATGCTGGAGAAGGGCTGGGAGCCGCTCAGAATCGGAGAGAAGGACGTTCATTATAAGCTCGTGGGAGAAGTTCCGCAGAAGACCGACGCTGATAAGTTCAAGAAGGAAGTGTTTTATGCTAGAGAGTATGCGATCTTGAACGAATGGGATCCGAAGCCAGAATGGTATGCGGTGATGGCGGCGCAGGATCCGATTTCTCAAGAGCAGGCCGTGCTTAAAGCAGCTGGTCTTGAGATTGCAATGAAAAATAAATACAGACGGGATATTGCCTATAATCCTGATCTGCCTGAGGTAAGCCAACTGATTGCTACCTTCGCTCCGATTGCGCAGCAAATTGAAGCCAAGATCGTAACTGGAGGAGGCGCGCTTACGCCGCAGGCTGGAATGGAGGATATTCGCAAGGAATGGAATCGTTTGGGCGGTGAAAATGTAGAGAAGTTAGTGCAGGAGTGGTATGAAACGAACAAAGAGCATCTGAAGTAGAGGGGAAGGCCCTTCCCGAATGCGGGAGTTACTTTTTCGGGAAGGGTTAATCGCCGATCCGAGTAGCAAAGGATGGATGGAAAATGATGACCATGAAAAAAGTTTTTTCATTATTCCTCGTCTTTGCATTGATCATGACAGCATCTGGTACGCTTGGCAAAAATGAACATGCAGCGGCTGCAGAAGCGGTGGTCGCAGAGCTGCAAGCAGGCGATTATGAAAGCTCCGACGAAGTATGGGACTTCCTGCTGGGCGCCGAATTTCCCGGGGCGCAAGGAAGCTTTACAAGAGATCAGTCTGTATTCAAAACAGGTCTTTCTGCGGCCAAGGTGACTGGCGATTTTAATGGCGGCGGCTCTTACGTTGCACTGGAGCGGTATCTGACGAAACGAATAGTTCCGGCGGATGCGGTAAGCTTATCCTTTTGGGTGAAAACTGCGGATGCTGCATCGATTTATATTGTACTAATGGACGGAACGAACCAAAACCACTCGCAAAGGCTGGTGCTTCAGCCGACAACGGATTGGCAGAAAGTTACCGTGAATGCTTTTAATGCCGGCAGCGAATATACGCACTGGGGAGGCGCCAATGACGGAGCCTTTCATCCGTCACTTAAGAAGATGACGATCAAGGTAGCACGGGCGGGACTGCGCACGGGGCTTAAGAGCGGCTCGGTATGGCTTGACGATCTCCGAATCATGGTGACTGTACCTGATTTAGCCATCGCTCAAACGCAGGTTGGCAACGTATTTGCTGGTGCAAACAAAGGCACTTTTGATGTATTAACGACGGGAGACACCGTCACATGGCAAACCTATGATGCTTGGGGAGAGCCCGGTTCAACTGGAAGCGCGCCGGTTACCGGAGGCAAGATCAGGCTTGAGGTGCCGGTACAATCAGATGGCTATTATCGTTTAAAACTATCAACTTATCAAGCGGGAACTTTGCTTAAAACAACAGAGACGACATTCGCGGCTGTGCCAACGTTTGATTTGGCAGCAGTGACGGCATCACCGTTTGGCGTACAGACGCATTTTGCACATAGCTGGAACCGTGAGATGCTTCCTTTGGTCAAGTATGCAGGAGCCAAAAGCGTGAGGGATGCGATGTTTTGGTCTGAGATCGAGCTAAAAAAAGGCATCTACACCTATAACCCGAAATTTACACTCTATATGGAAGGATTGCTGGAGAACAGCATCGATCCGCTGATGACCTTCGCTTTTTCCAATCAATTTTATGATAATTTTCAAACGCCTTATTCGGCAGAAGCTCACGCCGCCTATGCGAATTATACGAAATCCGTACTGAACCGATTCGGCGGCCAAATCAAATGGGGCGAGATGTGGAACGAGTTCAACCTGCCCGGATTTGGAGGGAATGGGCCGGCTGCATCACAGCCCGATGTATACTTCAATCTAATGAAAGCAGGTTATGAGGCTGCCAAATCGGTGCGCCCTGATCTGAATGTGCTTGGAGGCGCGACCGCAGGCATTCCAACCGAGTGGCTTGAAGATTTGTTCCAGCTCGGAGGGTTAAACTACATGGACACCTTATCCGTACATCCTTACCGTTATCCCGACAAGCCGGAAGGACTGCTTAACGAGGTAAACTCGTTAAATCAACTGGTGAAAACCTATAACAACGGACAGACGAAACCCATCTGGTTCTCGGAAATTGGATGGCCGACGCAGCTTGACCCCCGCGGGGTGGATGAGAAGATGCAGGCTGCCTATTTGATTCGCACCTATGTACTTGGCATGGCAGCAGGAGTGGAGAAAATCTTCTGGTACGATCTGATGGACGACGGAACGGATAAGAAATATAACGAGCATAACTTCGGTATTATTCATAATGGCGGTGATCCGCTCGGCGCGTATACGCCAAAACCGGGTTATGTGGCGTTAGCGACGGTAGCGCGGCAGTTGACTGGCGCAAGCTTAACCGGTCAGGAGATTACGAACGGCATCTATCGCTATAAATTTAAGAAGGACCAGAAATCGATTCATGTGCTTTGGTCAGGGACGGATACCGAAACCGATCTGACTTTGAAAACAAATGGACCGCTGGTCGTAACGGACATGATGGGCCGTTCAGCTACCTATACACCGAAGGACGGGGAAATTTACATTACGGCTTCAAGCGAGCCTCTATTCATCCAAGGGAAAATCGATAAAGTCATTCAAGGAAGCAAATATAGGCTTAAGAGCGAACCTTCCTTTACCGGTGATCCTATCAGCGTAACGTTATCCGTATACAAAGCATCATCTTGGAATCCGCTAAGCGCCCGCATTCAATTGCAAGGATCAGTTCAAAATATACAGGCTTCTTCGGTCGGCACCTATCCTGTCGTATTTCTAGGAATAGGTCAACCTGGCAGCTACACAGCGACGGCGGAGCTTGTCGTTGGCGGCAAAAAAATCGGAGCGTTAAAAAATACAGTGGTGATCAAGCAATCGGAGGAGCTTTCTGTCAAACATGTGCTGAAGGAGGGCAGCAACTTCCTGAGAGTTCGAATCGATAATACAAAACCGGTCGATAGGCGGTTGACACAGATCGATTGGCAGGTGGGTGCAAACACCGAATCAGAAACTTATAATACGGTGCTGCCTGGTTTTACGGATTATACAATTGATCTTCCAATACCGGCACTGCCCGATGGAACTTTAACGCCTCACCAGCTTACCGTCTATTTGGATGATGGCACCGTATTGTCTTCTTCAGGCAACTTGAACAATATCGCTGTCGCAAGTATGACGCCCATCGTTAACCGCACAGTGCAGGTGGATGGGTCGCTGGACGATGTAACCGATCTCCCTGGCATCAACCTGTTTGAGGAAGGCCATTCAAGAGTGGTGCCGCATAATGGGCCGGAGGATTTGAGCGGTAAGCTGTGGGTTACGTATGATAATGACCACCTCTATCTATCAGCAAAGATCCATGACGATCTATTCTCGCAAACCAAATCAGGAGATGCGATTTGGAGCGGAGACAGCATTCAATTCGCTATTTCTTTGGGAACGCCGGGAGAGGCGGCGGAATGGTATGAATACGGAATGGCGCTGACACCAGATGGACCGGAATTATATCGGTGGATGGCGATGAGTGGCGTATTGACCGGACCGGTTACAAATCGCCAGCTCCAGATTACGAGAGATGAAACAAACAAGGATACGATCTACCGGCTCGCATTGCCTTGGAAGGAATTGTCGCCGATTGCTCCGAGTGACGGGATTTTAAGCTTGTCTGCTCTTGTGAATGAGAATGACGGCAATGGACGCAAAGGATGGCTGGAGTGGGGCGGAGGCATCGGGTCCAATAAACAGTCTAAACTATTTAAGCCTATGTTGATCGGCGGGGCTGGATCAGCAAGCGTTAGCGGTGTGACGCTTGACAGAAGCCTACTTGAGATGACTGCAGGTGACCCTGCAGTTGCACTTCTTGCCGCGGTGACGCCAGTGAATGCTGCGAGTAAAGAGGTAACGTGGACAACAAGCGATCCGAATGTTGCGACAATAAATGCAGGGGAAGTTACGCCTGTCGGAGTGGGTACGTCAACGATAACGGTAACGACGATGGATGGTTTATTTACAGCCAGCTGCATCGTTACAGTCACAGCTGCTCCAGTTGTTGACCCGGAGGTTGGGACACCTGTGCCTACTGAAATCGTGGAGCCGGGGTCAACAGAAACGCCAGAACCAAGTGAAACGGAAGTGCCAGTACCTAGTGAAACGCCAGAGCCGGGAAGCTCTGAAGCTGCTCCGAATCCAGTGACTCCGGCGCCAACTGACTAAAGCGCCAACTGACTAAAGCGCCAGAGAACGGAGCTTAATAGATACAGGTTGAAAGGCAGGAGATGAGCAGTTCGCCTTAATGGCGGTCTGCTCTCTGTTACTTCATTGGCGCCAACTAGGATACCGTTATTGAGAGGATGGGATATATGGATAAGACGAACAATCCAATGGATCATAAGCTGCTGCTGCTCGGAAAAATCCATCACTGGGAGCCGTTTTTTGACCCGGAAGTCAACATGCTTGAGCTGCCCTTTCATAGTCCCGGCTACCATACGACGCTTACGGCTGAGGAGTTCCCGCTTGTTCACCCTACATATCCTTCTCTTCTTTATGCACTGGCTTTGCTTGACAGCGGTTTGCCGGATTATAACACACGAGCTTATGAAGTCATACGCAAAGTGATTTCACTGCAAGACCAAAATCCTGCACACAAAACCTATGGCATATGGTCATGGTTTTACGAGGAGCCGCTTGCGAAAATGTCCCCGCCAGATTGGAACTGGGCTGATTTTTGCGGGAAACAGCTCGTTCAAATCGAAGTCCGGCATGGGGACAGATTACCTATGGAACTGCGAGAGCTGATCCGTCAGGCTGTATTCTGCGCATGCGATGCCATTATGAAGCGGGATGTAGGTCCAAATTATACGAATATCGCACTAATGGGTGCTTTGGTCACGCTTATCGCGGGCGAAGCATACGCTGAGCCAGAATTGGCCGATTATGGTATTCGAAGGCTGGAAAAGCTCCATGCATTTACGAATCAGCTAGGGACGTTTCATGAGTTTAACAGTCCGACTTATACGGTTATCGCCATCACCGAACTGTCCAAAATTTATACGATGACGGCGAGCGCTCAGGCTAAAGCGCTTGCGGAAGATTTGCTCGATAGCGCATGGCGCATGGTAGCAGAGCATTTTCATCCGGCGACGAAGCAGTGGTCCGGCCCGCACAGCCGGAGCTACAGTACGCTGCTATCGGATATGGCGAAGTCATTTTTGCAAATCGCTACAAACGATAGGGTTGTTTTTACATTTGAGAATGAACAGCCGTATGATGCGGAGTGGTTTGGGAGCGGGATTTGTTTTCCGCACAAGTATGATCCATTCTTCACACAGTCTGAGGAAAGGCTGCTCCAGCAGCTCTATTCTAGAAATGAACAGACTGGGCAGGAAAAGTGGGCAACAACCTACATGACCCCTTCCTTTGCGATTGGTGTGTCCAGCGAGGAAATTATGTGGAATCAAACAAGGCCGCTGCTTGTTTTCTTAGATAATGGTGGAGAGGCGGCCTATTTGAAGCTGCGTGTCCTGCATGACGGCTATGATTATTGCTCAGCTGTACTGAACAGTAGAGTAGAGGGGAGCAGACTGCTGCTCGGTATCCGTTTTCTAACTGATGGAGGAGATACTCATCCGAGCCTTGATCGAATAAATGGCTGCATAGCTGCATCTGATTTGCGAATTCGGGTAGAGCTTGGCGGTTGCTTGGATAATGTAGACGCGGAAGTGAGCGGGGAAAGAGCGGAGGTTAGAATCGGTGACTGCAAAGTTGCTCTGCGTATTTTGTTTACGGCATTTGGTGCAGGGACGGAGGAGCATGACGATAAACAAAAAGACAATTGGAAGTGGGAGCTCGCGAGGAACAGCAGCAGCTTTTGCTTCGACCATATTTTACATGCAGTAGAGGACAGTACAATTGATTTTGAGAAGATGGGCAAAGCAGCTTTTCTTTTTTCGCTAGTAATTGGTGAAGCAGAGCCGGAAATTATAGTAGAGACCTATGATGATGCTGTAGCAGCTAGATTTTCAAGCAAACAGAATGCTGCCGCAACCAGTGATGATCCTATTAAGCTATCCTTAGCATTGAAGCCTGCAGCATCACCATCAGCATAAAACGGTGAAGCTGCATCATTTTATGGAGGTGGAGGAGCAGGCATGAAAACGAAGTTATCGCGGGAAATAGTGAAGCAGGCGGCTGATCGTGTATATCACTATATGCTGGAGGATCATTCCGGTAGTTGGGGCATGGATTTGAACCATTGGGACTGGGTGCCGGGAGTCGGCGTCATTGCGATGCTGTCTTATTATGAGCTTACAGGTGAATCAGAGACGATGACGGAGTTAATAAAATGGTCGCAAAATAATTTACACCTTGCGGAGAAGATCAGAGTCATTAATGCGATGGCGCCATATACGGTTTTTCCAGCGCTTTATGAGCATACGCATGACCCTGTTTTTTTGGAGACAGCAGAGCGAATTGGACAATGGATGATGACGGCGGCGCCCCGTACAAGGGAAGGTGCCTTCGAGCATACGGTTACGGAAAATGTGAAATTCCCGGAGCAGGTATGGGCGGATACTATTTTTATGGCGGTTTTGTTATTGGCTAAACCTGCGAAACTCACTGGGAATGTGGATTATGCGAAAGAGGCCGTACGTCAGGTGGAGCTGCATTTAACGCTGCTGCAAGATAAGGATACGGGTGTGCTGTTTCATGGCTGGAATTCGGAGGCACGGAACCATCTTTCGGCTGCCCGCTGGACGAGAGCTAATGCGTGGATAGCGGTGGCGGTGCCGATGATAGTAGAAGAGCTGGAAGGTTTAGCAGTTGTTCCGAAGGAAACGCTCGAACGTTATCAATTGCTCATGCGCAGCCTTATTCGCTTTCAACATGAGGAAGGCCTATGGGCAACGGTGCTTGACCGTCCTGAATTTTATTCGGAGACGTCGGGCAGCGCCGGCATTTCTTGCGGCATTGTGAAAGCGGTACGTCAAGGCTTGCTCGATGCGGATTATTTGAATGCTGCCTACCTTGCGGCAGATGCTATTCTTCTTAAAATAAAGCCGAGCGGGGAAGTCATGGGCGTGTCCGGCGGGTCGCCAATCATGCCTTCAATCGAAGCTTACAATGAGATCGCTTGTTATCCAACGCTTTATGGGCAGGGACTCGTACTCATGCTGCTGTCGGAGCTATCGGACATCTCAAGCTGATATAAAAGGACCGTTTGCATCACGATGAGGTGAGCAAACGGTCCTTATGTGTGCCCAGCTTCGGCTTTATCAGACGCTGTCGATAACCATCTTTTTGAGCGGTACCATCGATTCTTCCGGGACATAAAATTTGAATTTATTGTCGCTGATTTGTCCAAGTAGTTGACGGCGGATCGGATCGGGATCCTTTAATAGATGCTCGTCTGCCTGATGATAGTCAATCGGACGCATCCAGATCGGGCTATAGCCGAGAAAGAGCTGCCTTCTTGTAAATTCGGATTGATTGATCGATCCGGCATGCCATAAATTTTGTGCGAAAATAAATACATCACCCGGCTTTCCGCACACTTGTACCTCGCCATCCAATTGCTGGCGCACATCCTTATGGTTCGGATTATAGGGCTGCCTGTGGCTGCCCGGAATAACCTTTGTATTGCCGCGGTTCGGCTGTGCCATATCGCTCAAAATATAACAGACTTTTATATAATAAGTAGCTGTTAAGCCTGCAATAACCGGAAACTGTGGATGAGGGCCGTCTTGATGCCAATCGATAAAGCTGTGGGAAGCCGTCTTTATATCATTTGGATTAGGTTTTCTCACGGTTAGATGAGAAATATGCAGCTGAATATTATGTCCAAGCAAATTAACGATTAAGGGAAGGATTTCTTCGTGATCGATCAATGAGGCAATTTCAGTGTGCCGAGAGACGCTATTATAAATATTATGAGCGAACGTATCTTCCTCCTCTGCAAGGACCTCATCGATAGCTGAATTCAGGAGGGATACCTTTTTCTGTGAAAGTATATCGGGTAAAACCAAGTATCCTTGTTCATGAAAACGGCTCATTAATTCTGGAATATTTAGCGAAGCTGTACGCATTAGCCTCTCCTCCTTCTTGTAATTAATTTTATTATATGCGACAAATTTTCGTTGTATAATGTATAGATTAATCAACTTTCTTGTAAATAATTTCATAAAAGGGATGATGGAATTGGACAAGCCTTGGTTTCGCGAGCCCGAGCTGATTTACCATGTGTTCGTGAAGGATGCTTCGCATTTTCAGAAGACAGAGGATACTTACGATCACTGGGCTTTATTCATTGTTGAAGAAGGCGRCTTTGAGTATAGAATGGGAAATTCGAGGAGCGAGAGAGCTGTAAAAGGGGAGATGGTGCTTTGTCCGCCCCATATGACCTTTTACCGTAAAACAGATGGCTTGTCATTTCATCTCATCGGGTTTCAGTGGCGGAATGCAGATAGCGCTGCCTGGGAGGACAACACCACTTTGCCCCCTACAGGAAAGCTTATTCTGCTGAACAAAAAAAGAATGAGTTCTACACTTTCGTTGCTTCGCGAAGCTCGTTATGTGAAGGATAGTCTGGCGCTGAAATACAAGCAACATCTGTTAAGGGATTTGATGTATGTCTATCAGATTGAAAGCATGAATCGTAAGATAAATTATTTATATAGCGAGAACCAGGTCCTGCAGCGCGCGGTACATATGCTTCAGCAGCAAGCGGAAGAGGGCGTTTCCTTGAAGGCGATCGCGATGGAGCTTGGCCTCAGCCAAGTGCAATTGACCAGGCTGTTTAAGCAGGAATTTCAAACGACACCAAGTTCGTACGCCGCTAATCTAAGAATGGATAAGGTTAAGCTTATGTTAGTTAATTCTTCATTAACGCTTGCGCAAATAGCAGAGCAGTGCGGGTTTACGGATGAGCATCATTTGAGCAAAAGCTTCAAGAAATCGTTTGGCATGAACCCGTCCTCTTATCGGAAAGCTTATACGATTTGAGCGAATCTATTTCGACAATAAATGCCATATAAATTTCCTTAAGGAGCATAAATAAAAAATAACCGCTGGTTTTAACCAACGGTTACCGGACAAGCTGGTATCAATAACAATAATAACGCTCCCAAATTTTGAATGAATCGTCCTTATGCTTATCCCACCAACAGATATCATCCCACCAATCATCATTGTCGAACCAATCATCATTGTCGAACCAGTCAAACCAGCCTTTCTTGTCCCAATCTTTGTCGTTCTTATTTTTACTTGGTTGGTTTGAATGATTATTGTTATTAGGATTCTTGTTGTTGTTTTGCTTATTATTATTGCTGTTGTTGCTGTTGTTGTTGCTGTTGATTGTACTTTTCGTAATGGAGAACACAGACAAGATACTTGATAAGAAACCTTTCTTTTCATCGTATGGTTCTTTACTGGATGCAGCAAATGCGGAAGCAGGATACATACAGATGGTGATCAGCAACGTAAGTGATAAGATTTTTTTGAATTTGGACATGACATCAACACCTCCCGTCCCCGCTCTAATTGCGAACTTAATGTTCGTTATAAAGAATTTTATAATAATTATATCCTTTTGTAAACGAACATTTTGAAAAAAATGGATAGTTTGGAGGAGGACTTTAGCCATAGTTTCGTAGATAATAGAGTGAAGAATACTAGTTAAATCGAAATGGAGCGGGATGTATGTTATTGTCGAAGGGTCAAAAGGTAGATATCACTAGAGGACGCGAACTTACATCTGTGAGAGTTCAATTTGGTTGGACGTCTAGAGAATCATCGATGAGCATCGATGCTGCTGCTTTTCTATTATCTGATCGAAATATCTGCGAGAGAGATGAACATTTTATATTTTATGGCAATCCACAAGCACACGATGGTTCGATTTCGCATGATGTGACAGAGAAGAGCGGTGATAAGGAGGCAATCACGATACACTTGAAGCGGCTGAGTAAAAATACGGAAAAAATAGCTTTTACAGTGACGATTCATGAGGGCGAACGGCTTGGCCATTTTATGCAAAACGCATCGCATTTATATATTCGACTAGTAAATGGAAGTACAGATGAAGAGTTGTTCCGATTTGATTATGGCTTGGCGTTTACAAAGGAAACGGCTGTAGTTGTCGGTGAATTGTATAGATATAACGGTGAGTGGAAGTTTAATGCAATTGGGAGCGGTTTTTACGGAGGGCTTGAAGCGTTATGTACAAGCTTTGGTCTAGAGATTGAGAGGGAAGAAGCAGAGGTAGCAGCTGCTGCAGCCGAAATGACTTTATCATCCATTGATTTGCGGAAAAAGATCGTCCAAATTACGTTGGAGAAGAAAAAATTAACGAGTGTTGCGGCTAGAGTAGGTATTGTACTTGATATTTCAGGTTCTATGCAGTCATTATACAGAAATGGCACCGTGCAGGAAGTAGTGGAACGAATTCTCGCGGTTGCCAGTAAATTTGATGATAACGGGATGCTCGATGTCTGGGTTTATGATACTCATTTTAGCCGATTGCCTTCTGTTTCAGAAAAAGATTTTGATCAATACGTCCAACGAAAAATATTGGATAATAACAACATACATAAGTTTGGGCGCAACAATGAACCTCCAGTTATGGAAGATGTCATTCGTAAATATACGGTGGAAGAGGAAGCGGCCACGCCAGTATTTATTATATTCATTAATGATGGCGGAGTCGTAAAACCGATTAAAAAGGTCATTACTGCCGCAGCGGTTCAGCCGATTTTCTGGCAGTTCGTTGGCATTGGTCATTCCGATTTTGAGGTGTTGAAGCATCTAGACACCATGGAAGGCCGGATTGTCGATAACGCAAACTTTATACATTTGGATGATATAGCAGCTGTATCTGATGAATTATTGTATGATCAGCTATTAAACGAATTTCCGAGCTGGTTGGAAGCTGCGAAAGCGAAGAGGATTGTTAGACCAAATTAATTAGCATTTTTTATTTACAGTAACGACAATGGAAAATCAAAGCCACCAGATCAATAGGTCTGGTGGCTTTTGTTTATTTGCTTATGGAAATAACTCGATTATCAGGATCCCAATCAATTTTACGATCAAGGCCTTCAATAACAAAACGCAAGGGAACCATGGTCATTGTATCAATAATCATCGGAGGATAGTCTAACGTTATCTGCTTGCCATCGATAAACGCTTCTTTCTCTCTAATGGTGAGATTCAGTGTATGGTTAGCATTCGATATGGTCATTTTCCCTTTTACGTATTCCACTTTTGCGCCTAGTTCATTAAATGTACTGCGAAGCGGAACGAAAGTAACGCCTTTGTAAATATAGGGATTAGAAGTGAGCGTTATCGTCTTTCCGTCGAGCTTTACTGTGATGGCTTTCTTCACTTGGCGCAGCTTTGAAACCATTTCACTTGAAGGAATATTCATTTGATTGTAATAGTCCATAATGGTTTCACTGCCTGTTCCATATCCGAATGGTTGTTTAGACCATAGAGTTCCGTCTACCTTCAAAATAATAAAAAAATCTTGATTAAGTGAATGGATCGCAAATTGTTTCACATTTGAAATGCCTGCAATGGGTGATGGATCAACTAAATCTTTAGAATTATTATATAAACCCCATAACGTTCCATCGGAATGAAGTGCTGCGCAGCTAAATGTTCCACAGCTTATATCAGAAGCCGATGTTAGAAGTTTATTGAGTTTTAAACCTTTGTTTATTTCCCACACTGTACCATCCATGTCGAGAACAATCGATTTTTCCCATGTGGCAGAAACTTTTTTAGCATAAATGCCAGGTAGCTTAAATGGACTCATCAAATCTCCTGTATCGCTGCCCCATCCATTGTAATGACCCCAAATCCAAGTTTCTCCTTTCGCATTAATTGCTGCTGAAAGGAAGCTTCCTGCGTGGACGGAGACAATATCTTTTAGTCCAGCAACTTGCTTTGGAATATTTTGTTCACTGACGCGTTTGCGATAATCTTCAGGCTTATAGGCGCTGATGTCCATGCGACCCAATTGACCCAAACCGCCGTTCCCCCATGACCATACCGTGCCATCTGACTTTAATGCTAGATTATGGTCTTCTTTTGCAGCAATATCGATGACATCTGTAAGACCATTAACCATTTTAGGTTTTGTTACAATAGCTTGTGCGTTTGTATCATAGGTATCAAAACCGCTTACGCCATCACCGTTCCCGCCCCAGAACCACACTGTACCATCTTTTTTGAGTGCGAGGCTGTAAAAGCCTGTGACTTGAACTTTAGCAACGTCACTGAATACAGGTACCGCAGCCGATTTGAAACCAATTGTTCCATCTCCCAGTTGACCAGCAAAGTTATTGCCCCATGCCCATACCATTCCTTGATTGTCTAACGCTAATGCTACGTTACCAGCCATTTCGACCTGAGTAAATCCTGTGAGCGAATTGGAACTGCTTTCTGCAGCCTTTAAATTACTGAGAGGTGTTAGTGATAATGCTAATAAAACCGCAAGGCATACTTTCGTGAAAATACGTTTTTTCAAAGGTTAGCACTCCTTTTTTTGCATTTAGGCGATTACAATTGTTTGAATGGGTATTTAATTGGTCCTAATGTATAGATGCCGATGATGTATGTTACATTCTAAACGATAAATTTCCATTTTTTGTTTCACTTTTTTTTCGAAACTTTTGGCCGCGCATAAAAAAATAGCTAATGAATAAATAATTGCCAACTTGTTATATAAGTCATTCAAGAAGAAGAGTACTATTGTAAGGAGAACGAAATAGGAAAGGCGGTTTTGTTGATCATGTCATTTGGCGTTTTTTTGGAGAAAGGTCCTGTGGCTTGGGAAATTATTCAGCAAGTAGACGGAAGAGGTAAGTTTGCGTTATCGGGCACTTGGGAAGTGGACCAGGCAGTGCACATTGGTCCATTCCAAGTGTTTGCAAGAGTGGTTCATGAGAATAACGGTAGAGATGTATTAAGCTGGACACCATGTGAAATGGTGAGTGAGAATGGATGGCGAGTTACCTTACATGTTCCGACTGGTGGTTTATACCGCTTGGAAACTTGCTTGCAGCATGATCAGAATGCGGTACTTGGTTCAGGAGCGATACGCGGAGATATGATCCATCATATCGGTGTCGGAGATTTATGGATCATAGCCGGTCAAAGCAATGCGGCAGGTTATGGAAGAGGAACGGTAGAAGATAGACCGATGCTAGGGGTTCATTTGCTAAGAAATAACGGATTGTGGGATCTCGCAACGCATCCGTTCAACGACTCCACGGCAACAATCCATGAGGTGAATATGGAGTGGGTAAATCCAGCACATAGTCCGTGGCTGCATTTTGGCAAGTTGTTGCAAAATGAGCTCCATTATCCTATTGGTTTCGTACAAACGGCTCTTGGCGGTTCTGCGCTTCGTGCTTGGAATCCTGATGAAGAAGGTCATCTTTATCGAAATATGATCGAAACGGTGCAGCGCTGCGGCGGCAAAGTGGCTGGCGTGGTATGGAACCAAGGCAGTTCCGACTGCAATTCTGAAAGCGCCGATACTTACTTGGAGCGTTTTACAAAGGTTGTTCAATATTGGCGTAAGGATTTGAACATAACTGAGCTTCCCTTTATAACGGTCCAGCTTAACCGCTTCACCAATATTCAAGAAGACAAAGAGCATCACGACAAACAATGGGGGAAGGTGCGCGAAGCACAGCGGCAAGCTGCAATATCCATACCTTCGGTTTCTGTCATACCTTCACTTGATTGTCCAATGTCTGACGATATTCACAACAGCCCTGCAGGAAATTTAATAATTGGGAGCCGTGCGGCGAATATAGCATTGCAAGCGGTTTATGGTTTACAGCGGCAGGCGTACTCGCCTAATTTGGAACATGCCATTTACATACAGGAACATGAATCGAATTCACATGCCATTAAGCTGCRCTTTAAGCATGTATCGGAACGACTATTTGCGATAAATCCACAAGCGGATTTGTTTGGTATAGAGGACGAAGAGGGTGCTATTCTATTGAATGGCTGGACCATTATATCGAGCAATGAAGTGTTGCTTAAATTATCGAGAAAGCCTAGCGGCAAACTTAGTGTTCATGGTGCATATCAGACGAATCCGGCATCTCAGATGCTGATTGATACGGGGACTTATTTGCCGATGCTGGCATTTTACAATGTGGAAGCGGTTGCTGAAATATAAACGATTTTTTTTCAGATTTCAGTGAAAGAAAGCGGTTGGAATAGAAATAGACGCTTATAAATTTGAAGTCAAATAAGCAAGGACTGTTGACCATGCAGGTAATGCTGAGGTTAGCAGTCTTTTTTATAATGACGTATATATCAATTCTAGACACAAAGATGATAATCAGAGCCATTGTTGAAGATGGATTGGCGCAGTAATATACAAGTATAGCAAAACATCTGCAAGCAGCGTCAATCACACTCGAATAATGGAGGGGATTATCATTATGCTTACAACACAAAGCGAACTATTAAAGCCGCTATCTAACGAACAACTGGAGCAATATCATAAAGACGGATTTGTTATCATCAAAAAAGGCTGCAGCGCGGATTTAATCGATGCTTTTAATAGACATATTTATGAACTGCGTTCTACACCGCTTGATGAAACGCCGGATTGGGCACGCACCTCCGAGAAAGCACGCTATTCTACTCGGCTGTTCAACCCGCACCARCATGACAGCTTCTCGCGACAAGTGATGAAGCTTCCGATCGTTAGGGGTGCTCTAGCTCAGCTGATGGAGAAGGAGGCCGTATGCGTGCAAAGTATGTTCTTCTATAAAGAGCCGGGTTCGCCTGGTCAAGCTGCGCATCAGGACTACTACTATATCAAAAACGATCCAATGACCATGGTTGCCGCTTGGATTGCGATGGAAGAGCAGGTAGATGTACAAAACGGCTGCTTATGGGTTATTCCTGGCACACATAAGCTTGGGCTTCTGCCGCATGGCAAGGTGAAAAATGTCGATGAGCATGAAGAATGGACGGACGAGACAGAAGGCATCGATTTAAATCAACAGATTCCTGTTATTATGGAAAAAGGAGATATTCTTTTCTTCCATGAGCTTTTAATTCATTCCTCTAACCGTAATCGGAGCACTGACCGCTGGCGTCGTTCTTATGTTTGTCATTACATTCGTGAGGATTCAGCAGTTACATTGCGTGAAGATCTGCGCGAGAAATATGCGTTGATTTAATGGCTAATTCTGTAACGTTCAACAGAATCAAATCGGCTTACGCAGGCACAGTTATTTATCCGGCTAACGGTCGTTATGGCCCTCGTGTACAAGAGGATATACAGCTCGTACTGCTGCATTCGGGCGAGATGAGCATTGAGATTGATGATGAAGTTCATGAGATAACGCCTGGGTCTGTCGTGCTGCTAAAGCCTGGGCACCATGAACTGTTTACATTCTGGGGCAAGGGTGAAACCTGGCATCGCTGGATATCCATTCATATTGAGGACTTATCCGAGACGGAAAAAGATTACTTCGAGGAACTTCCGCTATGTCAGCGCATCTCGGAGGAGATGAATCGATTAACAGATTTAATGCTTTCTGTGCAATATGCTCATCCATCCGAAAGTGATCTGCTTCGCAGCTTGGGTATGTCAGCGATCCTGTTATATGTCTCTGAAATGTCGCGGACTCGAGCACTTGAGGAGATTCATCCGTCTATTTTAACAGCGAAAAGTCTGATTCACAGTACTTACTACGAGGAGATAACTTTGACTATGCTCGCGGAGCATGCAGGTGTCTCGCCAGAACATCTTGTTCGATTGTTTCGAATGAGCGAAAAAACGACCCCGATTAAGTACCTTTGGCATTATCGGGTGTTAAAGGCTGTTGAATATTTAACCCATACTGGTTTATCCATTACTGAGATTGCAATAAGATGCGGTTTCAAATCAACCTTCCATTTTGCAAGGATGGTTAAAAAGCAGATGGGGAAGACACCAACCGAAGTAAGGCAGTTCTCATGGAAAGGCAATCAAATCGAAAAAGCATAAAAAAGTTCGCAGTGAATATCCTGCGAACTTTTTTTCTTACTTCTTCTGAAGCTCTGCTTCTATAAAACGAATCCATTCGCGCGAAGCGAAGGATAAGTACTTGTCTTTGCGCCATATCATCGACAATTGCCATGGGATTACAGGCTGAACAACGGAAACCGAAGCAAAACGTTTTTTGTCCAGCTGTCGGCATATGCCCTCAGGCAATAGCGTTACACCGTATTTAGCTGCAATCATTTCCGTCATGAAATCCCATTGCGAGCTCTCAAACACGATTTTGGGCTCGAAGCCTGCTGCTTCACAATGTTCTTTAATTAAATGATGGATCGTAAAATCTTTGCGAAACATAATAAATGGCTCTGATTCTAGCTGCTTCATCTCAATCATGCTCTGACCAGCAAGCTTGTGTTCAGCATGAACAACAAGGCGTAAATTCTCGTTGATGCAGGGAAGGACATGATACCGTTCCACGTCCTTAACGGGAAGAATGACCATACTGAAATCCAGTTCTCCATGGAGAATATCTTGTTCCAAGCTTTTCCCGCCTTGTTCAATGACATGCAATCGAATTTGAGGATAATGAGACAAAAATTTCTCAATAATGAGCGGTAAAAAATATCCGCCTACCATGGGAGGAATGCCTAAGCGCAGCGTTCCTTTTTTTAATTTCACAACTTCCTCAAGTTCACTCGACATATCCTCAAAGGATTGTATAATCTGTTTCGCTGAACGGAGAATCGATAGGCCAGCATCCGTCAATTCGATCTGCTTGGAGGAGCGATCTATCAGCTGTGCACCAAGATCCTCTTCAAGCAACCGTACCATTTTTGATAATGAGGGCTGGGTTACATGCAGCTTGCGTGCGGCTTGTGTGAAGCTGCCCGCTTCAGCAACCGCGACAAAATAATTTAAATGTTTAAGATCCATTTATATTGCTCCTTCAGCTTTAGAGCAGGAATCAATTGATAATCTGCTTTATGAGCACCTATAGTGAAAAGGAATGAAAACTATGCGATATATGTATTTTACCTATATATAAGATGGGTGTAAACTTAGCGTTATCGAAAAATTTTATGAAGAAAAAAGGTGTTACCATGAACGTATTAGAAAAATTAGTTGTCCCTTTATCATCAAGACCAGCATCAGAATCACTAACCATTAAGGAATCGATTGTTCTGCCGCCAGATACCAATCATCACGGAACGATTTTTGGTGGAAAGCTTATGGCATATATAGATGATGTGGCTACGATAGCCGCAACAAAGCATGCTCGTCGTCCCGTCGTTACGGCTTCAACAGACTCCGTCGATTTTCTTCATCCAGTAAGAAAAGGCGATGCAGTAAGCTTATCGGCTTTCGTTACTTGGTCACATAAAACGTCTATGGAAGTGTTTGTCCGAGTAGTGACGGAGGATTTGCTTACAGGCGGTCGCAAGGTGTGCGCTACCTCATTCCTGACGTTTGTTGCATTAGGTGATGACGATAAACCAACAGTAGTGCCTGGCGTATTAGCCGAATCAGATGAAGAGCGGCTATTGTTCTCTACTGCACCAGATAGGAAAGAGGCAAGACGTATACGAAGACAAGAGAGTAAGCATTTTGCCAACTACATGGGAACAGATTATGCTTTTAAAGAAACGCAATCCAAATCAGTCCCACAGCATTCCATTAATAAAGGTTACGAATCGGCTTGGGGTTCGGACTGGTAAACGTATAATTGGTTTTACTAAGCTGCTGTAATTGATTACAGCAGTTTTTCGTATTCAAGGTGGTAAATTGTTTTGAAAATAAGGATAACCTGTTGCCGCATATCCTATAACGAGCAAAAATTCGTTCAAAGGAGCATGCGATGCATAATGCAGGGACTTTATTTTTGAAGCTGATCGTTCATCTTTTTTCGCTTCTTTTTATTTTTCCCGCAATTTTGTTCTCCATTCTGGTGCTATGCTTGACGGATAATGTGAAATCCGGAATGGTTATGCTTATTTCTGCGTTGATTCTTCATGTTATTGTGAAAATTAGCAGCTACTCGTATTCTTTATCACAAGGTGATCATAAATATCGAATAAACAGGCGAGAAACCGAAATTTTTAGTGAGTGGTCATATGAAAAAGAATCCCCGCCACCACTTGTGGACATTTATCGTGAAATTGATTGTTGGAATGGGGAAACTGAGACATTATACCGCATGATTCGAAATCGTGAACAAGCTAATTACTCGGAGGATCGTACTGAAGGATGTGTAGCATGCAAGCAGAATAAGTGCGGAAATAGGCATGAAGATTAGAATGGGAAAAGCAGTGAAATGGATGATCAGAAAATATTACCAGCCATATTAATAAATATTAATGACGTTATGCCCCTGAATTCATATAAGATATGCGAAAGATATGTAAACAGGGAGGTTATRTGATCATGGAAAAGAAACGCTGCTTATTCTGTTCTGAGATCGTACCCATCGAACAAAAAGGTGAGTATGAGCGCTATTTGGGCTGCAACTGCGCACCGGGAAGTTATTACAGTTTATTAAGAGATAGTTACCTTGCTATTAACTCATTGTCCTATCCTATAAAAAATAAACGTTTTCCCATTATATCGGGGTACATTAGAGAACAATTAGATTGTGGTGAAAAGATTACTCTTACAAATGATGACTTGGAAACGATTGAGAAAGCACCACATATTCCACTTACAATTGAAGATAAAGAAGCACGGCTTCTTCAATATTTATATCGTCATTCCGATGATCCTGGACAACCGATCGTCATTCAGCCGCTTTCACAAAATTTTAATTTAACTTATTCTCCAAACCTGCAAGAGCTCATGTACATTGTGGAGAAACACATTGTGGAGAAAC
>NZ_JBFTSN010000060.1:0-25468 GCF_056400045.1 Paenibacillus sp. 01L418 | reverse complement strand
GTTGCAGACTTTTAAAAGTTCATTCAGACCTACACTTTTGTATCCCTTTTGCTGAAATAGGACGGTAGCCTTCTCAATGATTAGCGATTTTGTATGCAATTTAAAACACCTCCCCCAAAACCATACCGACTGGTCTGTTTGGTATTATAACAAAATATTTATCCCCGATGTAAGTGTTTTTTTACACTTCATTCCGAATATTTTTGCGCCGGACGCCTTTCGCTCTTCCGATATGCCTTCGGCGACATTCCATTCCACTTTTTAAATACCTTGTTGAAATAGCTTTGATCGTTGAAGTTCAGCCATGCTGCGATATCGGTAATCGGGTAATCGGTCAGTGTGAGCAGCCTCTTCGCTTCCTCAATCCGTTCACGCTGGACATACTCGGAAATAGTCAGTCCAACCTCCTTCTTGAACAAGCTCGACAAGTAGTTGGGGCTAAGATTCGCACTCTCGGCTAGCCGTTCAAGAGTAATGTCACCGTATAAATGGTTAGCGATTTCGTGAAGACTATCCTGTATTGCGGGTGAGTAGTGACCCCGGCGAACCTCCGAGACCCGGTCAACGAAGTCGAACAGCACCTCAGTCATGATGGCGCTTATTGCTTGCAGCGTATCCTTCTCTTCCAGCTGCTGAATATAGAAATCACTCAGCGTAAACGCATCCTCCTCGTGCATTCCTCCTTCAATTGCAGCTCGGCAAATCAGGGCGATTCCCGTAATCATCAGGTTCTTCTCGCTTCGAATCCTGCTCCGCTTGGCCAGCACGCCAAACTCGTCCTCGGCAATAATGGATTCCATGACGAATGTTCTTATTCTCTCCCGCTCTCCGCTACGCACATAATGCAGCATGACACGCTCATGCGACAGGTTGGCGTGCAGCATACCGCTGCGACGTCTTCGCGACAGCTCAGCATCCGGCTCTTTCTTCTCCACAACCGGTTCCTGCATCGACATTGCATCCGCTAGAAGACTGATCGACGAATCAACGAGCTGCCTGCGAAGTACATAATAAATCATTCGGCTACATGCGGCTATGCGCTCCGTGGAGAGCAGCGCAATCTCTTCGTACAACTCCAGCAAATGCCTCCGGTTATCAATGGGGAGGGAGCTTATTGTCTCGTTCCATTCACCCTCTTGCGGCTTCTCATTCATGTACGGACCAACAACAAGCGTACCAGTAAGCTGGTTCTCATCCATCGCATTCACAAAAAAATATTGGAGACGTGATCGGGTAAAATGAACCGGCTGCTCTGCAGCATAAAGCGCATAAGCGTAGCCGGCTACCTGTTCACGAATGGATGTAAAGTAAGGATTAGAGTGAAGCGAACGGTCTACAAACTCCGCTTCAATTGTCCGACCCGGATGAATGATAAATACAGGGATTTCAATCACATCAGAGAGAAGCTGGCCAAAAACAACCAGCTCAGAGAGCTTATTCATACGAACCTCCATTGGGTACGATTAAGGTTAAAAAAGTAGATGATAAGAAAGTACTACAAATCGTTGAAAAATACAATTTTCAAAAATGAAAGCGCATTACAATGAAGAAAGCAAAGATCCTTTGCTATTACACTCGAAAGGGATGAACTCATATGTTGGAAAATAAAATAGCTATCGTTACTGGAGCAGGGAGCGGCATCGGCCGTGCAAGCAGCTTGAAAATGGCCAGCAACGGCGCAACGATTGTCGCTGTTGATTTTAATCAGGAATCCGGTCAAGAGACGGTTCGAATGATTCAGGAACAGGGCGGCGAAGCCATCTTCGTACCGGCCGACGTGTCAAAAAGCGAGGATGTTCAGCGTTATGTAAAAGCAGCCGTCGATACTTACGGGCGTATCGATATTTTCTTCAACAATGCCGGCGTTGTACAGAAGTTCTCGAAGCTCGCGGATATTGATGAGAACGAGTTCGACCGAATTATGAACGTTAATGTCCGGGGCGTCTTCCTCGGCATGAAATATGTATTAAAGGTAATGGAGGAGCAAGAAAGCGGAACGATCATTAATACCGCTTCGACAGCTGGGGTCAAAAGTGAGCACAGCGCATCCGCTTATTCCGCAAGCAAGCATGCGGTTGTCGGCCTGACGAAAGGTGCGGCAATCGAGTATGTGAAAAAATGTATCCGTATCAACGGCATTTGTCCAGGTGGTGTGGAAACGGCTCTGACGAAGAGCGTAGAACAGGCTTTCATGTCCGGTGGATATGTGCCAGAGGAAGTCGGAAATATGCGTATGGGCCGCTATGCTAAGCCGGACGAGCTGGCGGAGGTCGTCACATTCCTTGCTTCCGATCGCTCCAGCTACATGACGGGCTCCATCGTACTGGTCGATGGTGGGCTGACACTTTAAACGAATGAGAATGCGTCTTTGCTGAATTCAAACCGTTCAAAGTATACGCCAATAAGGTTCCCCCCATCCAGACTATAGTGAAAATAGGGCATCCCCAATACGGGTATGCCCTATTATTCTTGGCTTTACAGTTGTAACTCCGTCTACTCTTCTTCCCCCAAAAACGACCCCAAGCAGCTATTTTTTCAACTTTGATATAACCATATGTTTGAAACTGTCATGACCGCTGGCAGCGCTGTTTCATCCACCGCCACATTGTCATACCAGCCCCCAACAGCAAGGTTAAGCACCAAATAAAAAGGCTCGTCAAAGGGCATAATGCCCGGCTCCATAGGGCGCTCGGCGAAGCAATGCCCATCTACCAGCCACCTTATGGAGCCAGCATCCCATTCCAATGAATAATCACGGAATTCGTTAATGGTTCCCTGTTCAAGCTGGTAGGAGAACTCATCGGTAACCTTATGGTCCCAATCCTTCCCGTAGTGCAGCGTTCCGGATACTTGCCTCGGCAAGCGGCCTTTAGCTTCCATAATGTCAATCTCGCCAGAGGCAGGCCAAGGACCGTAAGCCTGATGCTGCGGGAGCAGCCATATGGCAGGCCATAACCCCTGTCCCACTGGCAGCTTTGCGCGAACGATAAGCTTTCCATAGCAAAAGGAGAGATGGTCTTTTGTATCTATACGGGCCGAGGTGTACGCAAATTGTCGACCGTCTTGTTCAATGACTTCAAGTCGCGCGCATAGGTTTAGCCCCAACTCATCGATATATAGATTGTTAGTATGTCCGGTATAAAACTGCTGTTCCCCATTGCCCCAGCCCGGGTCTATTGGTTTGCCATCATTATCAAGCAAATCGTTGCCAAGGCGAATGTTCCATGCGCTCAAATCGGTGTTTCTATTTAAAAAATCCTGCTCCCATAAAAGCTTGCTCATCCCATGCACACTCCCTTCATTTATTCACAGCATACTTAATTTTGACGCCCAGTCAAACAAATCCAAAAAAATGGGATAGGGTCAAAAATCATGGCCTTTTTTTCCTAGGTCTATTTTCATACGATGAAAAGGAAGGGGGCGCAGAACATGTTTCAATACAGGACGGGACAAATAAAAACTTTTTTTAGGCAGTGGCAATTGCAAAGCATGGTAATCCCAGGCATTATATGGATGTTCATCTTTTGTTATATTCCAATGTTTTGGCTGATTATTGCATTTATGGACTTCAGTATCGCCAAGCCCATGCTGCAATCACCCTTTGTAGGGCTGAAACACTTTCAAGATTTTATTACGGATGACCGTTTTTGGCGCTCGATCCGCAATACTCTAGGGATGAGCAGCATCAAGCTGCTGCTAGGTTTTCCCATTCCCATCTTTTTCGCCCTGATGCTTAATGAAATACGGACGATTCGATTTAAGCGCACAGTACAAACCATTTCATACCTGCCGCACTTTATTGCCTGGACCATTTTTGGCGGCATTATGCTCAATTGGCTGGGCGAGGGCGGTGTCATCAACCAACTGATGATGGCGCTCGGACTGCAGGATCGCGAAATTCTGTTTAATAGTGACGCTAAGTATTTTTGGTGGATTACCTATTTCTCCGATACGCTGAAGGAAACGGGCTGGAGTGCCATCATTTATATCGCTGCAATCGCTGGCATTGATCCAGGGCTATACGAGGCAGCGGAGCTCGATGGCGCCAACCGTTGGCAGCGGATGTGGCATATTACCATTCAGAGCATACGTCCTACCATCGCTATTTTGTTCATCCTCGCTGTCAGTGGGATACTCGGCAGCAACTTTGAACAGATCTTTATGTTGAAGAACAACATGAACATGAAGATGGCCGAAAGCCTGGATTTATACATCTATAATATGGGCTTGGTATCTGGGCGCCATTCCTTCTCAACAGCCGTCTTGTTTGTCCGCTCCATTGTGGCGTTAGGACTATTATTTTTAGCCAATTACACATCCAAGAAATTAACTGGCGACAGCATTTTTTAAGAAAGAGAGGGCAGATACATGGAAAGACGCAGAAGATTGCGGCGAATTGGAGTATTTGAGGTGTGCAATGCGCTGCTGATGCTGGCAGTTTGCTTCATAACACTGTACCCGATGTGGTTTGTATTTATAAATTCACTTAATGCACCGGAGCAAGCCATGCTGGGCACCGTAAACTGGTTTCCAGAGGAATTTTCACTAGCCAGCTACAGTGTTGTATTCAATGATAAAAGTCTAATGCACGGCTTCTACATTACTACGCTGCGCACGGTGATAGGAACAGCGGTACATGTGTTATTTACCGCCATTGTAGCTTATGGAATGAGCAAATCCAACTTAATCGGCCGCAAAATCTATCTCAAAATCGCCTTGATTACGATGTTGTTTTCAGGCGGCTTAATCCCTTCCTTTATTCTGATGACGAAGCTGGGCCTTTACGACAGCTTTTGGGTATTCATCATCCCGGCTATGTACACTTTTTTCAATATGGTTATATTCATGAGCTTCTTCCGCACCATTCCCGACAGCTTAGAGGAATCCGCAAAGGTAGATGGTGCTTCTGATTATGGCGTTCTGTTTCGAATCGTATTGCCTAACAGCATGGCCGTACTGGCTACCATATCGCTTTTCTCAGCCGTCTATCACTGGAATGATTATTACCAGGGTGTGATCTACATCCGCTCGCAGGATCAGCTGCCTATGCAAACCATACTGTACAAAATCATTGCGGAGAACTCCATGTCCTTCATGCAGCAGCAAGCCATGGCTCAATTCGGCGCAAGACTGCCTGGCAACTCCATCAAATTTGCATCGATGATGGTGGCAACGCTGCCAATTCTCGTGTTCTATCCCTTTATTCAGCGCTATCTGGTCAAAGGCGTAATGATTGGCGCGATTAAAGGGTAAGTGCTGTGCGTTTCTCTAAGCGATCGTTAGCGAGGCGTATGGGACCTATAAAAAAACAGTAAAGAAAGGGTGTTCATATCATGAAGCACAACCTCATCAAGCTAAGCATGGTAATTGTTTTAGCCGTAATACTTACATTAGGCTTGGCCGCATGTACCAAATCGGAGAATAACGAAAATAAGCCGACCTCAACCCCTGCGGAAAGTACCGAGCAGCCACAAGGCGAATCAACGCCGAGCCCCGAACAGCCTGCTTGGCAGCTGGATACCAGCCCAGTCGAACTCTCGTGGTTCGTAGGCGCATCCTGGTATGCCCACAGCTGGGGAGAGAGCTTGACTTCCAAGTACGTAACCGAAAAAACAGGCGTCAATATTAAGCTCGAAGTTCCTTCTGGTGAAGCGAATGAGCATATTACCTTGATGATGACCTCTGGCAAGCTGCCAGACTTAATTTCTATGGGCTCTTGGGAAGACGCTGTCAAGAAACTATGGGAAGGCGACCATGTTTATGCTTTAAATGAATTGGCAGAGCAGTATGATCCCTACTTCTTCAAGGTGGCGGGAGACGGCACACTGAAGTGGTATCGTCAAGAAAATGGCAATACGTATGGCATTCCGAATGACTCATATAGCCCTAATCTCATGCATGAAACAGGCATGACAGCCGCCAATCAAACCTTTTTGGTGAGAAAAGATCTGTACGAGGAGATGGGCAAACCAGATTTGAGCACGCCGGAGGGCTTTCTAAATGCACTGCAGCTGCTCAAGGATAAGTATCCCGAGTATAAAGGCCAACCGATTAGTCCCTTCTTTGCACAGGGGAATGTTCCTTATGGGATGAGTGAATACCTGCAAAATCTACTCGCTGTTCCGCATGAAAAAGACGGCAAAGTATACGACCGCATTACCGATCCAGATTACCTCACTTGGCTGAAAACCTTCCGCACAGCATACGAGCGCGGACTGATTAATGTAGATTTCCTAGTGGACTCCGATACGCAAGTAGAGGAAAAAACGAACAACGCCCGCTACTTCATGATGATTCGCGAATGGACGGGAATGACGGCTGTCAATCCGATGCTGGCCGCTAGCGGGAACCCGGATTCCAACTACATTGCAGTAGATGGACCGCAGAACAGCAAGGGTGATTCTGCGAAGCTGTTCCCTGGCAACATGGACGGCTGGATGGTTACAATGATTAGTAAATCGACTAAAAATCCTGAACGTGCTATCCGCTTCCTGACGTATCTAGCTAGCGAAGAAGGCCAACGAGATTTATTCCTTGGCAAGGAAGGCGAGACGTGGGAAATGGTGAGCGGCAAGCCGCAGCTGAAGGCTGAAATGGTGAAATTGCTTGAAACTGATATTGAAAAGTTTGAAAAGGAATACGGCATTATGGATACCTACTGGATGATGCGGAACCCTGTTATTATCAACCAATGGAGACCGGAGAAAGCTCCCGTCATTAAGCAAATGGAGGACTTCGCCAATGCGCAGGCCGATATTGACAGCGGCATCTACAAAGGCTTAGATCCACTGGGTGATTCTGAGGTAGCGGTAGCCTGGTCACGCATCTCTCAAAATTGGGAGGAAGTGCTGCCTGAGCTGATTACGGCTAAGGATGAAGCAGCCTTTGATAAAATCTTTGATAATTTTCTTGCCCGCCGCGTGAGTTACGGTTTCGACAAGGTGATGGAATATCGCCAAGCCGAGCTGGATGTACGAAAAGCAAAAATGGCGGAGTAATTACACCTATATCCCATTTACTGCCGGCTGCCGAAATGGTGGCCGGTATTTCCGACTTTACTTACACATTTGTAAGTAACGCCTTGTTACCTACCAGCCGGTTTGTAATATATGGTATATTACGGAGGTAGGGAGGGCCGTTAAATGAAGTATATGCTGACCAAAATGAGAAAGCTTTACCGCAATGCCCGCATATCCCAAAAGCTGTTTCTAGCCTTTAGCCTAGTCATTGCGATCCCTGCCATTTTGGTGTCCTTTTTATTTATCCGTATACAGGAAGCCCAGTTATACAAAGACGCTATGGCCACCGGCAGCAGCCATGTCGCACGGCTGAACGAACAGCTGCGCAGCAAAATGGACATGTTTGAAAACGCTTCCTCAACAGCGCTGACACAAAAGGCATTCGTGGATTTTATCCACTCAAATATGCGCGGGGATGGCCTCCGCCTCGTGAAATTTAAACAAAATCAATTTGAGCAGATGCATAATATCATCGAAAGCCATGAGATGATCAGTGAGCTCAGCTTTTATGTCGATAACCCTAACCTGTTCGAAATTTGGCCTGAAATTTATCATTATGACAAGTTTTGGCCGCAGGATTATTGGGAGACCCTTCGAGATGAAGGCGGCGCAGCATACCGCCTGTTTGCTTTTAAGGATGGCGAGCATACGCTAGCCTATTATCGATTGGTACGGCTTCAAGGCCAGCAGAACAAGTTTCCTACCATTATGGAAATTCGTGCCGAGCACAGCGTATTTTTCAACGACCTGCTGGAGGAGAGCGGAGGGGATTTCTTCTCGGTTGTCATGGACGGAACAAACCCTTCAAAAAATATATACAATCCGCAGCATCTATTTTCTCAAACCGCTGGGGAGGGGCTGAACAGTATCCTTGGCAGCATTCACCGGCAGCTGGACGTACTTCAACAGGATAGCCCCATGAAGGTCCAAGTAGGAGATCAAACCTACTACGCGCTTTATCGTTATATTGCTCCACTGAACGCTTATGTTGTGGATATTGCTTCCCATCAAGCACTGATGAAGGGTCCGCGCAGCTGGTATGCCTTTGTGGTAGTAATTGCTTTATGTGTATTGCTCCTTATCATGCTGCTCGTATCGCATACGACCCGGCGCATTTTCCGCCGATTGGACAGCGTATTATCTTCTATGCGTCAGGTGCGTAAAGGCCAATTGGATGCGAAGATTAATATCGGCCTAGATGAACACGAGACCGGTGATGAAATCGATGAGGTAGCCATCAGCTACAACAAAATGCTGGACGAAATTAGTCGTCTGATGACGCAGGTGGTGGATAAGCAGCTCATTGCCAAAAACGCACAGCTGCACTCGCTCCATTCGCAGATCAACTCACACTTCTTGTATAACGCGCTGGAATCCATTCGGATGCTGGCGGAGGTTCAGCAGCAGCCTGCAATCGCCGATGCGCTCGTATCATTAGGCTCACAGCTGCGCTACAGCATGCAATGGCGAAGCGATACCGTCGCCCTCCGTGAGGAGCTCGCCAACATTGAAAGCTATATCAAATTCATTAACTTTATGGAGGGCGGCAGCATCGTATTGACGGCGGATCTCCCGCAGGAGGTGCTTCACTATGCTATTCCTAAAATGTGCATGCAGCCCATCGTTGAAAATGCGGTTCATCATGCGGCACCTTTAGGCGGCAGTGTACACATACAAATGACCGTAAAAGTCGAGAATGACAGCCTATTACGAATTGAGATACGCGATGACGGTGCGGGTGTTGATCCGAAGATGCTGGCTAGCCTGCAAGCTGTGCTGAGCGGCGATTCAGATACGCCAATTGTGACCAGCAAAAACGGCCTCGGCCTCGAAAACGTGCATAAGCGCCTGCAGCTTCATTATGGCAAGGGCTGCGGTCTTTCAATTGACAGTGTGCAGGGCGCCTATACCTGTGTAACCTTACGTTTGCCTTGGGAAAATGTGAATCTTGGAGGATGGTAGGGCATGATCAATATTCTAATTGTAGATGATCAAAAGCACATACGCGATGGCCTGCAGGCCATGCTGCGCCAATTTCCACTGCAGCTTGATGCTATTTATTGTGCCGCTAACGGAATTGAGGCGCTGCACTTATTGCGTCAGCATAACATTCATCTGGTGATTACCGATATTATGATGCCGGATATGGACGGACTAGCGCTAATGGAGCAAACCAAAGAAGAGCATCTCAACGTGGATTACCTCATAATTAGCGGCTATAGTGATTTTGCTTATGCCCAGAAAGCCATTGGGCTTGGGGCAAAAGGCTACCTGCTCAAGCCGGTAAAACGGGAGGATCTGCTTACCGCAGTGGAGCATATTGGTCAGGAAATAAAGGCGCGGCAAGCCCTTTCCCGCAATATGGAGCATATGTCCCGCCGCGCTGAGGAGACAGACCGTAAAGAGCTTTGCATGTTTATGCAAGGCGCAGTGAACGATGAGGCATGGATTCGGCAGGTTCAGCAGCAAAACCCAAAACTCTGGCACAATTACCGTCTGTGCCTGCTGCGGGAAGAACTGTGGATCAACCAACCGGGGGCAGACAGTGCCCATAGCATCGAATCTATTGCTTACCGTGTCTATGGCAGCCAGGGATATATATGCCTGCAGCACCGCCCATACCTGATTCTTGCGGTCGATGCGGCCACAGATACGAATGCTTTGCCTGCTGCACTTAAGGCAAGTCAGATTGATGCCACAGCGGCTATGACTGGACCTCAGCAAGGCCTAAAAGGGCTTCCCAGCAGCTATACACAGGTGCTTGAACTATATCGCCATAGCTACTTGTTCCCTGATAAGATGTGTATCCTACCCGCGCATATGGAGAGGCTGGAGTCGCAATGGGAAATTCCCTATGAAGAGCTATATGCCCTGTTTCAGCTTATTGGCACCAAAAACAGCGGGAAGATTGCCCAAGGCATTTCTACGCTATTCCACAAAAATGTGCTGCAGCGTTACCATATACGGTACACGCAGCAGTTATGCAGCGCAACGGTGCAGATGCTGGAGGAGTATGAGCGGGTGATCCGTCCCTACATGGGGGAAGAGACGCTTGATATTGAATGCTTGCGGAATCTATTCGATTATCCGGGCATTCGAGATTATATTCAGGCGCTGCAGCAGCAACTGCTTCGGCTAAATCAGTTTTATTATGATTACAAGTGCAGCTATCGCAAAACGCAGGACTTAAATGAAGCCATTCGTTTTATACACGAGTGTTACCATAAGCCGCTGGACCTAGCGATGGTTTCCAACCATGTGTCGCTTAATTACGCCTATTTTTCCAACCTGTTTAAAAAGAATATTGGCAAAGGCTTTGCAGAATACCTACGCGATGTGCGACTAGATAAGGCCCGCCGCTTGCTAGCCGAAACCGATCATAAAATTATCGAGGTAGCCACCATGGTTGGCTATGAAAGCTACAAAAGCTTTACAAGGGCATTTCGCGATGTTATGAATATGCAGCCCACGGAGTACCGGCAGCTGATGCGGCGGAAGCTTGAAAGAGAAGGAAAATATCAGGGCAAAGCACTATGAGCCTTCAAAAATAATCAAAATCCAAAAAATTGGGTCATAACAAAAACAAATGGACCTTTCCAGCTGTTAATTGTATTCGATAGAATAAAGGTGCACTCCAATGTAAGCGGTTTCCTCCGAGTACTTACACAATCAATTGCCTCAAAATAAAAGGAGCCGCAGGGGTAACCATATTTTATTGAAGGAGGACAATAATGAAGGTACTTCACCATTCACAGAAACGGTTTAAGCAGAAGGTACTGAGCTTGTTCTTGGCGGTAGCGATGATGGCGAGCGTCGGGCTATTGCCATTTTCGAAAATTCAAACCGTCGATGCAGCAGGCACCACCGTTACCTCTATGGCTTACTTTTCAGCAGCAGATGGGCCTGTCATTTCAAAATCAGGGGTTGGGCAAGCGAGCTACGGTTTCGTTATGCCTATATTTAACGGGGGCTCCGCCACATGGAACGATGTTTCCAATGACGTAGGCGTCAATGTGAAAGTAGGGGGCAACTGGGTCAATATTGACAGTGCCAGCGGCTACGTCTATAACCAAAACTGGGGGCATTGGAACGACAGCGGCACGTATGGCTACTGGTTCACTCTCTCCGCAACAACAGAAATTCAGCTGTATTCTAAAGCTAATGGAACGACTCTTAACTACACGCTTGTATTTCAAAATATAAACAAAACAACGATTACGGCTATGACCCCTACCCAAGGGCCACAAATTACTGCAGGCTTTACAGGAGGTGCAGGCTTTACTTATCCTACCTTCAACAATAATCCAGCCATTATTTATGAAGCCATAACGGATGATTTGAAGGTGTTTGTAAAACCTGTAAACAGCAGCACTTGGATTGATATCAACAATAATGCTACCAGCGGCTGGATCTATGATAGCAACTTCGGCCAATTCACCGAAGGAGGCGGCGGCTTCTGGTTTACGGTAACCGAGTCTATTAACGTAAAACTTGAATCAAAAACCTCTTCGGCTAACGTCATTTATACGATAACCTTTAATCAACCCGTTCGAAATTCATATGTCATTACTCCCTACGATGGAACAACCTTTACAGCAGATTCGAAAGGCGTCATAGGCATACCCCTGCCAAAAATTGATGGTGGCGCGCCAATAGGCACTGAGCTTGGAAAATTCGTCTACCAAATTAACATCAACGGGCAATGGGTGGATATGGCGAACTCCAGCCAGAGCGGATTCTCATATTCCGGCAATGGTTACAATAACATGTCCGATGCCAATCAGTGGGGATATTGGGCTGACTATATCTATGGCCTTTGGTTCCAGCCAATCCAGGTGAATATGCAAATTCGAATCGGCTACCCATTGAATGGGCAGGCAGGCGGAAGTGTTGGCAGCAACTTCGTTAACTATACCTTTATCGGGAATCCAGATGCTCCCCGTCCAGACGTATCCGATCATGACGATGTGGCAATCGGAACGCCAAGCGACCCAGCCATTGCGGGCATGAATCTCATCTGGCAGGATGAGTTTAGCGGTACAGTGCTCGATACGAACAAATGGAACTATGAAACCGGCTATTATATCGGTAACGATCCCAACAGCTGGGGCTGGGGCAATGCAGAGCTGGAGCACTATACCAATAGTACACAAAATGTATTTGTACAGGACGGCAAGCTGAATATCCGGGCGTTGAACGATCCAAAATCGTTCCCGCAGGATCCAAGCCGATATGCTCTATATTCTTCAGGCAAAATTAATACCAAAGATCATCTATCCTTCCAGTACGGCAGAGTGGATATTCGCGCGAAGCTGCCTACAGGCAATGGTGTCTGGCCCGCGCTCTGGATGCTTCCAAAAGATTCAGCTTACGGTGCATGGGCCGCATCTGGTGAAATTGATATTATGGAAGCCAAAGGACGTTTGCCTGGCACAACTAGYGGTGCCGTGCACTTTGGCGGACAATGGCCAGTGAATCGATATATTGCTGGGGAATATCATTTCTCGGAGGGGCAAACCTTTGCCAATGATTATCATGTGTATACGATGATCTGGGAAGAGGATAACATTAAATGGTACGTGGATGGGCAATTCTTCTTTAAAGTCTCCAGAGACCAATGGTACTCCGTAGCTGCACCGAACAATCCGAACGCTCCATTCGACCAACCTTTCTACATCATTATGAATCTCGCGATCGGCGGGCATTTTGATGGCGGTTTAGCTCCAAGTCCATCTGATATTCCTGCGACGATGCTGGTGGATTATGTGCGGGTTTATAAAGAAAACGGTGGCCAAAATCCTACGAACGTGCCTGTTACCGGTGTAACTTTAAACCAGAGCACTGCACAGCTGCAAGTAGGACAGAGTGTACAGTTAAACGCCACTGTTGCACCCTCTAATGCAACAAATAAACAGGTCACTTGGAGCGTTTCGGGTGCCAGCATCGCTTCCGTAAATCAGAACGGTGTGGTGACAGGGCTCGCTCCAGGAACAACAACGGTTACGGCAACAACGGTTGACGGCAACAAAACAGCCAGCTCTACCATCACGGTTGTACCCGCGCCATCAACCGTTATTGTCATTGGCGATGCGGTACGGGGCCTGAAAAAAGCGGGCAACAACTTGACGTTTTATGTGAATGGCGCAACCTTTGCCGATTTGCACTATAAGATAAATAACGGTGCACAGCAAAACGTAGCCATGACCTCATCAGGAAACGGCAACTATACTTACCCTGTAAACAACCTGCAATCTGGGGATACCGTCGAATACTTCTTTACCTATAATCCGGGACAAGGCGCGCTGGATACTCCTTGGCTCACCTATATTCATGGGGTAACGCAAGGAACACCGGAGTAAACCGGAGAATCCTGGCTAGACAATTCTTTACTGGCCTGCTAGGAGTAGCACGCGAGGTCATTTGATAGTTTCTTTAACAGGCGAGGGTGAGTCTTCCCCTCGCCTGTTCACTTTGCAGCCATCTCTCTCATTGGAGGCCAATGAGCAACTAAACATGGAGCAATCTCTTTTATAGAACCGGATTATCTGTCACTTGGAGATTGCGGTTGGCTGGATGCCCTTAGAGGAAAWGCATGCAACGAACGTCAATTATATCTAAGCACTGTTCGCTGTATCACTTATTTTTTTTTGAAAAAAGGCATCCAATGGGTGCCTTTTTTATCATTCTAGTTCCCAACCCGGCAGCCGTGTATCCATGCACTCATAATTCTTCAGGACTGCTCCCTGTTCGCAATCTGCTCTTGGGCGAGACGGATCATTTCCCGAACCATGGAACCGCCAATTTTACCACCGACATGGCCCACTGATTCCGTAGTCAAATGACCATTGTTTCCTGGATGCAAAGGCACTCCAAGCTCCTTCGCCACCTCGTATTTTACGTCGTCCGGTTGATTCGGATTCACGGCATAGCCTTCGCGTTTCATTACATCAGCTTTGAAAGCCTGCATCCCCTGTTCAACCCCAGGCACCGCATATTTTCTCCTTCTTCTTGCCATCATACAACACTCCCCTCGATATTTTCTTTCTAACTTGCCCGGAAGCACAAAAATTCATCCCTCTTCCGCATCAGCACGAGAAATGCAGGACCATCAAACAGTTGATAAACTGTTGAAATTTATACGCACGACCGCAGTGGAAAATATCTTGGAGAATCTTTGTTTTCCTCTATACTCGACTTCTATTGGCCACCTACCATGAAACATAGAAATTCGACCTACTTAGAGCACAGCTCAGCTTAACGGATCAATCGTCGAAAATTATAAAAGGAGCAGCCGCAGCATGCTCCTTTGTTTGTGTTCTAATGAATTCTTACTTCATTTTGCAAGAGCTTTATCCATTCATTTCGAGACAAAGATTAAATTTATTTTTCCAATAATCTCCTCATTCAATTTGACAGATGTATCTGCTAATAATTGGAGGAGCACGGATTCAACAAATCTTTGCGGTTGGCCTTCCTCGTCCAGAAGTACTAAGTTCTTGAAGCCTTGAATGATGCTGGGGAAACTCTAGGTTAATGCTGGTGCTTTGTCGGGTTCGACGCTAATCAAGCAGACGCTCGGCTCGTCAATGTTACCATGCCAGAGTCGGTCATCCTCCTTACGTAAAAATCGCCGTCCGATTCCCATCAGAGAACGTGAACGGCAACAATTTTGGAGTCATCACGTAAGTGGCAGTCCTTTAATAGACCAATTCCGCCAGCAGCTTCCCAAGTTTATCAAGCAACTGCTCATTAGCTTCTATGCAGATCGGCTTAGATTTTTCAAACTCTTCTTTATCCTTGAAACGTTGACGGAAGGTGACTCTGGTGCTGCCTTCAATGCTCTCGAAGGTAGCCGTTATCCGAAATTCGTGACCGGACACATGATCAATCACAATCCGCTCTGACGGTACGATTTCAACAAAGACGTTATGGTTAGGATAATCCACTCCATCCGGTCCATGCATGATGAACCGCCATGTGCCTCCCGGCCTGATATCACACACTTGATTCGTATTTGTGAAGCCTTGCGGCCCCCACCACTGGGCTATCAAATCGGGGGTTGTCCAAGCTCGAAACACGAGCTCCCGCGGGAAATAGTATTCGCGAGTAGTTATAAGTTCATTTTCAACTTTTGACATGTTCCTACTCCCCGTCTACTGTTTTTCCAAGTGCGTCCAACATGATGTTTGTACCATGCTCCCGTATTTCTAGCGTATCGTGTCCGTCAAAGAACGCACCTTGCTCCGTGAAAATCAGCTTTGTACCGTCCTCCACTTTAATAAGCTCTATCGTTGTAATCGAGACGGAGATGCGCGTGCTTCCCGAATTCAGCGTGTACGTGTAAACAATGCGCTGCTCTGGAACAAGCTCCTGATAGTAGGCGTCAAAGGTAAAAACTGGCCCTTCCGGCGGCCCGCCGCTGCTGTACTCACGCCCGCCGACCTGAAAATCGAAGATCTCTGGCTCCGAAAACCACTTCGCTTTGACAATTGGATCGGCCCATGCGTGATAAACCCTCTCCGGTGAAGCAGCATAAGTCCGCTCGACGACAAAAGTTCCATGTTTGACAAATCGTTCGTTCATTGATTTTCCTCCTTATGTTTTGGACTTCCACTCTCTTTGGCAAGAAAGTCCCCTAACAGGCTCAAATGTCGCTCCCAACTCATTTGCCGTTCAATGACCGGTTTCTCGAACTCCATCTTCATCGCTTGCAGAAGGCTCGTGAAATCTTCAACTGTTAATTCCGCTTGACCTTGCATAAGCTTGGATACATGTCTTAGCTGCTCCAATAGTTTCTGCTGTCGTTTGATCTGTTCTTTGATTTGATTGATCTGCAGGTTGACGATCTCAAGCGGGCTGATCTGCCCGCCACTTAAGGCCAGCTTAATCTCCTCGAGAGATAACCCCAGCTCCTTAAGCGATAATATCTGGTGCAAGCGTGATAAATTCGATTCACTATATAGCCGATGACCCGATTCTGTCTGGTCAGATGGCGATAACAAACCGATTTGATCATAAAAGCGCAGCGTTCTTACGGTCAACCCCGTCAGGTTGGCGAGATCCCCGACCTTCCAATGTTGCTTCATTAACCATCTCCGATCTTTGGCGCTAGCTATATACCGGTAGCTCTATTGTAAAACATTACGTTACGTAAGGTGCAAGTGGAATTGTATTTCTCTCCCAATCTTTTTTGCGTCGATGATTTTGAACACAGGTTATTTTGTCTAATGGCGAAAACTCCGCCGCGGCGCTATTTTATGCAATTGTAATAAAAAAATACGCTTGGGGTTCCAAGCGTATTTTTGTGTTTTTTTATTTTCTCTCTGCTTCAGACGAATATCGCTGCCGCTCGTTCCGCTTGATTTACTTCTGACTTTCCTGTTGGTTTAGCAAATAAAACAGATAATCGGTCGGGAACCCCGCATATCCTTGCTGCCTCAGCATCGCGGTCACATTGCCCCGATGATACGTCCCGTGGTTGACCACATGCTGCAGAATCTCAGAGAACCGCGTATTGAGACGACCGTAGTTCGGATGCTCGATCGTCATCTCCTTGTCCGGGTCTGGCGTTCGCTGCAGCAAATCTCGGTACTGTTCGGCGACGCCGGCGAACAGCTGCCGTGTCTCGTCCACTGTTTTGCCTTGCGCTTGCTCCGCCCACACCGACATCCTCGGAAAAATGTTCTCGTTCGGAACTCCCGCGAGCACACACAGATAAACCTGTTCGAACAAGTACATATGCCCGAACGTTTGTGACACGGACGGGAAAACGCTCGTTACTTCCGCATGGAACACATCTTTCGGAAGCTGCTCTAGATGTCCGAATAAACGCTCGTTCGCCCAAACGTGATAATCGTACAATTGATGAGATTGTTTAAGCATGGATACATCCACCTTCCTTTATTCATCGTCGTTCGGCTGCTGCAGCCTTTCCACTATCATACAACGGGTTTGCTGACAACTGTTGTCAGCGAAGTACAATCGGAATCGTCTGCATAATGTTTAGCAATTCCTATCGCTAATTCCTGAATGCGATATTTCAGATCCAGCGGCTCCCGAATGCGAATGGCCGTGCCGAACGTCATCAGATACATTGGAAGGTACTTGTTCATTGTTGGGGTATCGAGCAGGAACTGCGCCTCCCGGTCGGTCCGTTCCGTCAAATAGTGGCGCATATGCCAGTGGCCGCAAATTGCATTCAACGTGACGGGGTCCCCCTCGATGCGAATGACCGTCAACGGTCCGTCCGCTTCTCGTTCCCGCTTGGACTGGTCATGGAAATAGGCGGACGCAGAGAAGTGCTCCGGTTTTTCAAACCGCATATCGGTCGGCTCCAGCCGTGCGATACGATCCACGCGGAACGTCCGAGCCGCTTGCGACCGATGACAGAACGCGACAGCGTACCATTCGTTTCGGACATAAGCCAGCCCGTAGGGATCGATGTTACGTTCGTCGGCCTGTTCCGTATTTGGTTTGCGATAGGTGATGCGCATTGTTTGTCCGTCATCCGCCGCCTGCTCCAGGTCTCGCAACAACGGAACGACGGAAGGTGGRCGCGACGGAGCAATCACATCCATGCCGCTCGTCTGACGGGTTAGATCGTGAAGCTGATCTTCGTGCAGCCCGTTCTCCACCTTCTTCAACGCACTTTCCAGCTGTTCTGTATACGGATAGCCAGCGCCTTGCGTAAATTTAAACGCGTCTACAAGCGCCTTCAGCTCTAAGGGATTGAAGAACAATGGTGTCTCCTTGAAGCTTTCCATAATGCGAATGCCGCCGTCATGGCCCGATTCCGCGACGACCGGCACTCCGCTGGCGCATAGTGCGTCGATATACCGGTACACGGTGCGGACGCTGATCTCCAAACTGTCTGCAATTTGCGCGGCGGTGAGCTTCCTTCCGGATCGCAGCATCCACAGCATAGACAGCATGTTATCCCATTTTGCCATAGTGGCAGCCTCTTTTCATCGCGTAATTGAACCTCATTTCACTTTGTGAAAATTAAATATTTCGTTCCTCATACTCAAAGGGTTCTTCGCAAGAGTACATTTCATGAAAAAACCCTTTGTACGGGATATCGTCTTCCAAACATTTTATAAGATACGACAGCTCCTCATCACACTTTGGTACATCACCGTTGTTCTGCATGACCTCGAATGCATCAATAATATTTTCCAAGAGATTTACTTTGATAAATAAAGGCACCTTATCCAACGCCGAATCTTCGAGCTTGGTCTCGGATCTGTATCCCGCGAGGACTGTTTCAAAATAATCATCCATAAACTTTTTACGTTTACCGGCGTCTGGCTCAAATTGTATCCAGCCCACTCCGCTTGTCCAAAGGCCTGCCAAGTCAAACATATACCAACCGAAACATGAATTATCGAAATCATATACGGTTATTTGTCCGGTATCAAAATCGATTGAATAATTCCCATCGTTGTAATCAAAATGGAGCATTCCGAAAGTATCCTCGTTGCTGTCCAATCCTTTTAAGGTATTAAGGAGCTCTACCAGCTTCTCTTTAAGCAGAGGTAAGGAGTCTGGTATCCGCTTATCAATATATTCAGCATTGTATTTGTCAAAAAAACTATGCCGACGATGAACAGGCATATACCCTTTCGATATTTGATGCAGTTTTCCCAGGACTTTGCCGCAATTATAATAACATTCGGTAATTGGAGCTCCTTCTCGGTACTGATAATTATTTTCTACAAGCATTTTTCCCTTAGCCTTTTCAAACAGACAGACAAAAAAGGTGTGGTTATTATGTGTAATCTCCTCCAGCAGATTCCCATTCCGGGAGCTGATTACATTTGAGACACTTCCCCCATGCTCGAATAAATATCTAACATACTCAACTTCTCCCAGAAAATCTTCCCGGCTTCTGTCAGGTAAAAAAGCGATTCTAAGGATTTTTGCGTCGGCGCCCTCTTTCACACAGGTATATACGACATTCCTTCCTCCAGCATGTGCCGGAATCAGCTGAATTTCATAGCCTTCTAATCCGAACAACTCCGATACTACTGTAAGCAAATAGGTATCACCGATTGAAACAACCTCGTTATAATTCATACAAGTTCCTTTCCGCACAAACATTTATTTTTTCTTACTCTATAAAAAGAACGTACCACAATAGCGGCACGCTCAATGGACTTTTTTGATCATTTTACTCTGATGGGCGCAAACCATTCCATCTGACAGTACTCGCCATCGTATGCATCCGTGTCGATTTTTTCTACGAAAAATTCGCGATCCAGAAGCTCATATTTCCCTTCGTTCTCCTTTGCAAGCCTATTGATAGCATGATATAGCGCCTCTGCGCGCAGTTCACTAATCTCCTCATAATGATGGTTCCCTATATAACGAAAGCCGACGCATAAGGAAGCAGGGACGGTGTCACCTGAAAAGCCGTCAGGAATATCGTTCAGATTCTGTACGCGTATAGACGGTAGATAGTGCGTCCAACTAAGTGATGGATCAAGTGTCTTTGTTAGACCATAATAAATATTGGGTTCTACTGGATTTGGCACTTTATGCCGATTGTTCCACCAAAACTGCTTAGCAGCCTCGGGCGCTTTTGTCGGCGCTTCAGCAATTTCAATTCGATACATTTGCCCAATTAAATGAAACGATGGCATCATGACCATATTCGGCCCGTATACCAAGTTTCCGCAAACATTGTTTTTCGGAAATAGATGAAGAGGAGCTGTTATATGAATGTTTCTTCCGGAATGTCTGCATTCGCCAGGCGTAAGCCCATATTCGCGTTTAAACGCGCGTATGTAGGTTTGCTCATGTTCATAACCACATTCGATTGCAATGTCGAGAATTCGTTTCTCGGTAAGCATCAAATGCTCCAAGCTCGCGGCAAGCTTTCGAGAGCGGATATAGCTTTGTAGCGGCACGCCGAAAGCGAACTTGAAGAGTCGACGCAAATGAACAATGGAAATCGGGAGATCGACCAGATATTCTGCCTCCCTAGTACCAGAAACATTTTCTTCTATTCGTGATAGAAGCTCAGACAAAAGCTTGTATAATTCCATGCAACACTCCTAGAATATTATTGTTCCTTATCATTAAAATACATAAGGACTATTAGCAAAATTATACCATGATATGGAAAACATTATCGTTTTCTGCATATAAAAAAGGGGCTGTCTCAAAAGTCATTTTGCGATTTTTTGAGCACTACTTAGAACTTATTTTCATCGAGAAAAAGAACCTCAAGCTCCACTATACAGTGGAATTTGAAGTCCTTTCATTTGAAAATGGGGATGTTCCCCTGTCATGCAAAGACTTTTGCGGCAGCGTCTGCAGCAGCTTCATCTAAGTGCAGAAATGCACTTATTTAACCAAATCTTCTTCAAATCTGCTCAATTAGAGGTATTTGTACACCTATTTGCAACATTCCAATCTTGTTTGTTAAAAACAGGTGCACTTTTACACTTATTTACTCTCCACTTTCGGCTCGCGCACATTACAATCATACGACGATCATCGCTGATGCTGGATATGGTCAGTCTGAGTTATTATGCGCTACAAGCAGCAAGCAAGGGAAAAACTGAGCTGCGAGGAAGGATATTCGCTGTCGGTAAGACGAATGATTAAACCCGAAAGTGTTTTAGGGCAGATAAAGAATAACCAAGGATTCCGGCGTTTCTGCTTCGCAGCTTACCTAAGGTAAGTCTGGAGGTCGGGTGGCTTTCGCTTGCCCATAATCCTATGAAGCAAGCATAGACCAGAATAGAAAAATAGCAGTACAGGAATAGCTCTCCTGTACTACTATATATTTACCAATACACCCGTTCAAAGCGAGCTATTCCTCAGCGAGCTTGATGCTTATGGGACAGCCCCTAGACATCTTATTACTATTCGAGCTTACAGGCCTCAAGCCCTCTACAGTCCAAATTTTCGATGTTGCTTATTTAATATTCTTTTTTAATTACAAAAAACGAACCTCGTATTGTTCCAGCTAGTTTAGACTTCTGCCTCGCAAACTTAAACTTTTCTTCTAACTCCTTTGGTATCTCCATCCCCTCAGAAAGCTTAAAGCCAACGGCCCGCTTCTTAGCGTCATCGACCGTATACATGACATTGATTCCAAGACCGTCTTCATAAAAGACGTAAGCAAATTTAATATTCTCCACTTGAAAACGCGACGTTTCTAAAGGCTTGGCCGCAAACGCAATATCACGCTCTTTCAAAACTTGGTTCACATAATCAAGTGTATCCTGACTTTCGCTAGCTGGCACAACCGTAAATTCATGTTTGTATTTATTCATAAAGTAACGGGCTTCATTAGCGCGCAAACCAGCAAGCGCTTCTGCTACAGGTGAAGACTCTAAACCAACCGTAGACACATTTTTAAAATCAACGATATAAGACATGTCCATCTCTCCTTTTATAACATTATTTCCAACAAAACTTGTCATTATTTATAATATCATTCCTTATCCCCACCATTCTACTACGCAAAGCGGAGAAAACAGAAATGATATGCGGTACGGGTTCAAAAGCCTTCTTTACCTGCTTCGGTTTATAAATATGGACGAATCGTCACTTATGCTGATCACTAATTTGACTTAGAATTACCGTATAAGATTGAAAAAGGCTGTGATTATAATGTTAATCAAAAGAGACAAATGGTTGCAATATCGCATCTTTCGCAGCAGGTCCTCTCTCGCCGGACGGTTGCCACAAACACAGTTACTTAAGAAGAACACCTTATCGAAAATGCTGCTTCAATATCAAAGCGTCGTACTGAAACCTCGCAACGGGAGTTACGGAAGGGATATTGTGTTCATCAAACGGAACGGTGCGAATGCCTATCGTATTCATAACGAACAGAATGCAGTTACCATGAGAGACACTGATAAAATACTCAAATGGCTCCGCAAAAAAAACAGTGCACATGGATATATTGTCCAAAGACGTCTGCAGCTTGCTCAAATTGGGCACAAGCCATTCGACATTCGCATAATAACTCAGCGGAAAAAAGGCTCTTCATCCCCCTGGAACGTGACAGGCTCATACGCAAAAGTAGCGGCGCAAGGATATCTAGTCACAAATGTAACTAGCCGCACCATTCCAGTGCTTGAGGCGCTAAAATTAGCCCGAATCGGAGATCGAAGCTTGCTTGTCAAAGCGGAACGGATCGCACTATTGGCTGCCAAAAGACTAGGAGAGCGTTACCCCAAGCTTAGACAAGTCGGGTTCGATATAGGCATCGACAGAAAGCATCGAATTTGGATCATTGAAGGCAATTATCAACCGGACTTGCGCCCTTTTCGGCTCTTGAAAGATTCCTCGATGCAGCGCAGAATATCATGGTATAAGAAACATTAGAGCGAAAAAAAGACGACCAGCCTTATATCCTTGGCTTGTCGTCTTTTCATTTTTATAACCTATTCTTGATCATGCCCCGTTTGGGATTTTACTTGCGTCTACTTGTACTTACAACACGCGTCACTTGGAACTTGTTTACCCCTACCTGTATAATGGCAAACTTGCTGAAAGAAGTGCCGGAAGAAGTATACGGTTCCGCCTCAATATTTCCACTCGGTGTTCTAACCGTTGCGGTGATTCTAGTCACCAAGCAAACTCCACGGCTAGAAGCCGTCCAAGTCTCATCACGCTGAACCGCATAATTGTCGTCACTACAAAAGATGGATGCATATTCAACTTTTCCAAACGCATTAAACGATGTGGAGTTAAATATCTGAACAGGGTCGTAACCCGTAGGTCTTCTATTTCCCATCTCCAAAACCTCCTTGATATTGGTATCGTTCATTAAATGCAAATTAATAGATTTTGGTAAGGTATAAATGTGGACAAGGAAAAAAAAGCACGTTTGTCCAATGGTCGCGAGGATACGGCAGCATATGATGATGCACCTCAAACAAAAAAAAGAACCACCCTCGTAGTTAAACAGGTGGTTCGAGACTATAGGTTTAATACAGCGAGCGCTATTACTATGCTTCTCTTAATCACCACTCATAAAAGTTTTCCTCGACCAGCAACTCAAATGAATCCGCTACTAACTTGATCTCCCCGGTATCGTGATAACAGATGAGTACCTTTCCTGACCGATCGATGATAATCGGGTCGCCGGAGCCATCCATAGAAATGACATAACTAGTTCGTAAAACCTCTGCGCAGGGAAGCTCCTTATATTGCTCTCGAAACTCCAGCGTCAAATCAATAACCGTTTCATTTCCGAGACTAGACCCATTAGAGAATGCATGTACCGCAAGACCTGCATATGCTCCGCCAAACGTCCTTATAAAATGTACGTAATCTTCATGAAAGCTTACATTCAGCCGTTGCTGTGCCTTAGCAATTTCCTCTTGGCTCGCCGGAATGCCTACTAGTGTGCTATTATCCTCCCGATGAAGGAAATTCTTTAATCTTTCCATTAACGCATCCTTCATAAGTTAATCTCCTTTGTACACTTTCTCTTCTACTAGTGTGACAAATAGCTATAACTCTCCCTCAAGAAACCTAATGAGGTACATTTCAGGCTGCACGAGGAACTCTGTAAAGCTGCACAAATCCGCATACTCCTGGTGCTCCACGTCATAACAGCCTACCAAGCCTTTTTTCTTCGGATTCCACACTAGCTGCAGAGCAGAGTAATTGTCGATATCGGCTGACAGACGCAACAGCTTTTGCCTGCCAACTTTCATCTCAATCGTATCAGTTAATGTAAAAAAATCGATATACCCGATTTTATATTCATTTTGCGCTAGCTCAAGGCGCAGCTTGTCTCCAGTAAGAAAGCTGACCAGTTCATCGGTCAGTTTATATTTTTTTAGCTCAAACTTTTTATTTTCCATATTATGAAGCTCTGCCGGCTCCAGCGATTTCAAATAGTCAGCCAAGATTGTATTCTTATTGCTGACCGCAATCGTATACGGGCGCTCACCGTCCTTTTCCGCAAAAGTCACGTCCGCACCGCGTTCGATCAAAAATTTGACTATGGCCAAATTACCCATGCGCGCGGCAACGGTTAACGGAGTCGCTTGATAAGGATAGACCATATCCGGTTTATTATAGTTGATGTCCACCCCATGATCGAGCAAATAGGTGAGTGTCTTATAGTCATGATCCGATACAGCTTGACGCAATACAGCACCGCCATGCAACTTTATATCTAATCCCAGCTCATGAATGAGCTGGATATTGTTTTTGTTGCCATAGTAAGCCTGTGAATAAGCGCCAGACCCGATTTGATTGAGCTTGTCCAGCTTGGCTCCTTGCGCTGCAATGTAGCGAATGATGTCTTCCTTGCAATAGCGAACTGCTCGCAAAAAGGCCGGATTATGATTGACATTCAGGTTGACGCCATGCGCTACCAGCAGCTTTACAACATCCATTTGCTGCAATATAAGCGCCAGATCAAGCGGACTTAACGTGGTATGCTTACTAAGTATGATGCCAGCTTCAATATCCCAGCCTGCTGTAATTGCAGCTTGCAAAGCAGGAATATTTCCTTTGTAAATGTGCATCGCGATTTCCGGCAGATCCTCGAACTTCCCAATATCTTTTAGATTTATCATTCACTAATCGCTCCTACACCTAGTTCAACTGTTATTTTCTGAATTTGCTTCGCACCCTTTTGACAAGAGCCACTGCTTCATAACGGCAAACGCCTGTTGTACATCCTGTTCATAGAAAACAGCCACCTCTTGTTGGTAGGCATAATTCAATCGTACATAGCCACCTAGTTGCCGGTAGAACAGGAAGCATGCATATGGGGTCTCAATGGACAAATCCGGTGGAAAATCTGCTTGGCACATTCCGGCCAGATCGGGCAACGAAAGTCGGTTCTGCCCTTGTGGCAAACGTAAAAAGAGATGGCTCCGAGTGCCCGTCCACGGTTCATAATAGACAGCCTCCTCTTGACTAAATCCATACACCTGACGATATATTTCGTCCAGCACCAAGGCGTACATCCCTTCGTCTTCCTGCTCCCGTTCCTGCAGTGAAATCGCCTTAACGTGCTCCGCATGCCGAGGCAGCCAGAGAAGTAAAGCCGTCTGGGGATGCACGGCCAGAAAATCACCGTCCACTGTTGTGCCTATAACGGTACACTCACCGATCTGTTGCTCAGTAATGGGGCTGTCTTCGTCATGCTCCCATAACCCATACTCAGCAAAGGGTTTAAGCACCTCCATATCCGGCAGCTGAACATTCAACCACCCTCTGTAAGTCCCTTCGCCAAATCGCCGCAAAAACCGGAGGTAGCCCGGTGGATAAACAGCGCTGTCTTCCTTCGCAAGTGCTTGGTTTTGACCATCTGACAGCGGTTTTGGCGGAGTTACAATGTACATAAATACTCCCCCCTATTTGGACTATTAAGTCTGCCGCTGTTGGCAGTCGGATTTACTTCATGGAAAATTCTTTTCAAAATTCATATGTCCCAAATTGTTTTCTGAGAGATTCTT
>NZ_JBFTSN010000059.1:0-26089 GCF_056400045.1 Paenibacillus sp. 01L418 | reverse complement strand
CACGAATGGGCATTGGATCGAAATGGTACCGCAAATCATTATTGACGATTACAGGCATTCCTCTGGTAGAAAGGCTTTCAACTACGTATGGAAAAAAACTCGCGAGCCGATTTATTGCGGGGGAGACGCTTGAAGAGGCTTTGCTTGAGCTCGAAAAGCTAGGCAAGCTAGGCATTATGGCAACGCTTGACCATCTTGGCGAAGGTATACAGGACTTAAGCGAGGCATCAGCATACAGAGATCAATATTTGAAGCTAATCGAAGGCATAGCTGATCGAAAAGCTAATTCTCATGTATCGCTGAAGCCTACTCAAATGGGTCTCGCTCTTGACCAAGCGGCTTGTTACGCCAATATTCGAGACGTAGTCAAGCATGCAAGGCGCCATCGAAACTTCGTTCGAATTGACATGGAGAATACGCCTTACACGCAAGCTACAATCGATATCGTTAAAAGGCTCCACAAAGAAGGCTTAACCAATGTCGGCACCGTGCTGCAGGCTTACCTATTCCGAACGGAGCAGGATGTTAACGATATGCTTCAAGCACGCATAAGCTTGCGACTCGTTAAAGGCGCCTACAAAKAATCGAGTGAGGTCGCCTATCAAGATAAAAACGAGGTCATCGACAATTTCAAAAGCATGGCCAAGGCTCATTTGGACAAAGGCATCTATACTGCCATTGCCTCACATGATGATGCTATTATTAGCTGGGTAAAAGCTTATGCGCGCACGAACCGTATTGCCAAAAGCGCCTTCGAGTTCCAAATGCTCTACGGCCTCCGAATGAATGAACAGGCGAAGCTCGCAAAGGAAGGCTACCGCATCCGCTGTTACGTCCCTTACGGCGCCATGTGGTACCCCTACTTCACCCGCCGACTTGCCGAGAAACCTGCAAACCTTATGCTCGTTCTTAAAAACATGTCCGGTCTAAAGAAGGCATCCCCTAAGTAAACACAGTCGAGCAGGATAGCTTTACCTGCTCGACTGTTTTTTTCTATCGATCTTCGTACCAATACCCTTTGACCCCCTTCTCTAGGCGAAGCAGAGCTTCCAAATAATAATAATCGCCCMAAATCATAAAATCGTCCGGAGACGATCCGCCTCGAACATGGTAAGAGCCTCTTTTGATCAGGCCTTCCACATTCGGCTCATTGATGGTCGAATAATTGAGTACAAGCGACTCCATCACAAGCCGTATTCTGCGTTCGAAATACGCGCGCTCCGGGTCACTCTCATCCATCAAATCGAGCAGCTCCAACAAACCGGCGCAAAAGATGGCAGAAGCCGAGCTGTCACGAGGCGTTCCAGACTCGATAGGCGCATTAAAGTCCCAATAAGCCACTTCATCCTCTGGCAGATGGCTCAAGAAAAACCGCGCCAGCCTTTTTGACGTCTCTAGGTAAAGCCGATCCTCCGTATACCGGTACGACAGCGCGAATCCATATACACCCCATGCTTGTCCCCGTGTCCACGTCGACCCGTTTGTGTAGCCTTGAGCTGTATCGCCGCCGATCGGTTCGCCATTTTTTTGATCAAAATGAAAGGTATGATAGGACGAGTCATCCCCGCGGACCAGATAACGTCGGCTCTTGTCAGCATGGAGGACCGCAGCCTGACGGTACCGTTCATCGCCTGTCTGCTCGAAGGCCCAGTAAAGCAAAGGCAAATTCATCATGCAGTCGATAATAATGCGGCCGCCGTTTACAGAGTCGCCAGCAGGTCCCCACGCTTGAAAATATTGACCCAGCTCGCGCCACCTTGCCATTAGTTTGTCGGCGGCCCTTAAAGCAAGCTGCCTCGCAGCTTCATCCTTTTCTATGATCCACTGTGCTTTAGCCGACAGCGAGTACAAAAATCCGATATCATGATGATCCAGCACCCGGTCCGCTTCATAGCGCTCCCGGAAGCTTTCAACGGTTCGGGCTGCCGCTTGCCGAAATGCGTCATCGCCGCTGTACTCGTAACAAAGCCATAACATGCCGGACCAAAAGCCGTCGGTCCAATCCTCATTGGCGTTCAACTCATACGAGCGGCCACCGTCCGTGCTGACATGTGGAAATTGATCGCCAAATTTGCCGATATTCCGCCTCGTCTTCTGTAAAGCGTCCTCAATAGCTGTTTGCCATACGCTCATCGGATTCATCCTCCCCATATTCCGGCATCATTCAAAAATAAAAGACGGCTCTCAGCCTCACCGCTCTAGAGCTTCTCTTCCGTCCCTACTCTGCCTATACTGTCCCGGCGTTATGCCTTCGTACTTTTTAAACACCCTTAGCAAAGATTGGCTGCTTGCAAAGCCGCATTGCTCGGCAATATCTTGAATGGCGTGGTTGGTCTCAGCAAGCAGCGATTTCACCTTGTCAACACGCCGCTTATTAACAAAATCAACGAGATTCTCTCCGGTTTGCTCTTTGAAAAATCGAGATAAGTAAGTCGGATTAATATCGAAAGCAAGCGAAATGCTCGTCAGGCTAATATTCATATCATTCAAGTTATGAAGGACATGCTCGACAACTTGGCTCTTCAAATCGGTATTATGGCTTTTCTTCTTTTGCTGCAAATAATCACAGGCTTTCTTTAGGAAGTCCAAAATTTCTTCTTCCATCTCTGCGAAGGTTTCGCATTCTGTAATCTGCTTAATTAAATCCGTTTTCTCCACCATAATTTCTTTCGTGCTAAGTTGAAGCTGCTCTACCGCTTTCAGCATCGTGCCGACGAGTTCGAACATCAGCAATTTTCCCATTTGAATGGACAGCGTTCCCTCGGAAAAATTCGTAATGAGGATACGCTGCAGGACAGCTGCCGCCTCATCGTAATTGCCTGCCGCCATCAAGTTAATTAATTGACGYTCGGTATCGAGCGGATAATACAAATCATTTTTGGGACGCTTAATCGATTCATAGGAAATGATTTGGTTGGAGCCAAGAACAAGCTTATATTCCAGAGACTCGACCGCTTCCTCGTAACATTTTGGGAGCGTCGACCAAAACGTATGGATATCACTGACACCCACGGAAAAACGAACGAAAAATTTATCTTGAATAAAACGTTTAGCGTCATTTGCCACTTTGAGCAGCTCTTTCTTTGCTTCCTTCTCTTTCCCTAGGACGTTTACAACGCAAGCAATCATGCCGTCAACTTCCGTGAAATAAGTGCGATGGCCTGCGGATAACAGCTCCTCAAAAATGTTCGTAACGATCAGGTAAACGAATTGAAGCTTCCTCTCCGCATCCATTTCTTGATTCGCCTGAAACAGCCGTTCATAGTCTTCGATCTGCAGCAGCAAGACGGCAAACCGGTCTGTCTCGAACCGAAAATCAAACGATTCAATGGCTTGCGGCAGTGCGGAGCTCATATCCACACGGCCTTTCAGCAGACGGGCCAAAAATTGGTTGCGCAGCACTTGATGCTGCTCGAGCAGCTTTCTACTTGCTTCATCTTGGATGGCTGCGCTGTCGGTCATAAACGATTGCAGAACCGCAAATTCGTTCGGCATATTCATCATGTTTGTTTTGACCTTTGTTGAAACAAAATTCATCATATTTTGAATAGGGGCATAATTTCTTCGCGTAAGCCAAAAGGCGCTAAGTCCGCCCAGTCCGATGCAAAGCAGCATCGCAATATAAATCAAATTTTTCAGCAGCTTCACTTTAGCGGAATACACTTGCTCCGGCAAAACCGAAATATAGGTCCAATTCGTCGTATCCGACTTCACATAAGATATGGCCGCATCGTTGCCGTCCACTAATTCCGTAAGAAAACCGCGTTGATTGCTCATTTTCGGTATCGGCAGCTCAGCCAGTCCAGTCTGAGGGCCAGTAATCATGATGGGATGGCCCTCGCGATCGAGGATATAAACCGAACCCTCGGTTGCTAGACCGACTTTCGAAATCGCTTGCTTGAGCCGATCCTGATTGAGCAGCACAACAAGAGTCGCAGGGGCAGCTTTAATCTCTTGAATTGGCAAGGATTGCACGTAAACGAGCGAGTTTTCCGTTTGTTTGGCGCCTTCATTTAATGTAACGAAAAGACCAGCATGGCTCGCCCGGAGCCACTCTGTCCATTCCGCAAAGCTTTTTCCCGATGCCTTATGGAGCACGGAATACAAATCGTCTGCCGGCATAAACGTCGTTGTCGTTATCCCATATTCTTTGTTCTTGAGATAGATATAGGCATCGGTTATATTGCCGTTGGCAATCGTATAAGACTGAAGGCTCGAGATCATTTCCATCGTGCCGAACCTGGCTTCCGCCGTATCCAACGTTTCACGGTTTAAATACGTCATGACTTTCGGGTCAAACGATAATTGCGTGCCTAACCTTCGAATGTCAGTGATCTGATTGTCCACTAATTGCCGAACCTGATCGAGGAGCGTGTCGTTAGCTCTGCGCACTTCCTTGACCAGCATTTCTTGTGATTGCAGTAGGACGATTAAGGTAATAAGGATTGGAATAAATAAGACAAATAAATACGAGTACAGCCAAAACTTATAAACCTTGCGTTTCATATGAGCATCCACCGCCAGAGAATTATACTCCGAGTATATACCAACTACTCTTTTACCGCACCGATCATAACGCCCTTCGCGAAAAACTTTTGCAGAAACGGATATACAAGCAATATTGGAAGCGTCGCAACCATAATCGTGGCATATTTGATGCTTTCCCTGATTCCTTCTTGATCCGCCATCGCGTCTCCCAGCTGCATGGAGCTCGTATCGTTAATGACCAATATTTCTCGTAAAATGATCTGCAGCGGAAATAATTCACGGTCACGGATAAACAACATCGCATTGAACCAAGAATTCCAGTGGGCAACGCCGTAGTAAAGAATCATAACCGCGATAATCGGCATGGAAAGCGGGACGACGATTTTGAATAAAATGCCGAACTCCCCGGAGCCATCTATTTTGGCAGATTCGATCAAGCTCTCGGGAATCGCCTCGAAGGAGGTGCGCATGATGATCAGATTCCATGTGCTGATTGCGACCGGCACGATTAATGCCAGCAAGCTGTTGCCCATATGCAGCCAATTGTTGATCAATAAATAAGTAGGAATCAGTCCGCCGCTAAAATACATTGTAAAAATGATAGCGATCATAATCGGTTTGCGCAGCATGAACTTACGGGACAAGCCGTAGGCGCCAAGCGCCGTGAAAAACAAGTTAAACAGCGTTCCAGAGAAGAGGATCAGGAGCGTATTCCGGTATCCGCTGAATATATTAGGATTGTCGAGCACGCGGGAGTAAGCCTCCCAGCTAAATCCAAGCGGACCTAGGAGCATGCCTTGATGTGCAATCAATCGATTAGAGTCGCTTAAGGAAGCCATTACGACATGATAAAAAGGATAAATGGTGACGACGATAAGCAAAAGCATGAGAATGGCGTTCAATATATCAAATGTGCGGTCTGTCATCGTATTATTTTTCAAGTTCCCATTCCCCCTTACCATAATCGGTTCCCGGATACCCGGCGGGAAAACCAGTTGGCGCTGATGAGCAAAACAAAGTTGATGCCAGCTTGAAACAAGCCGACGGCAGAAGTAAAGCTGTAATCCTGGCCTTCCGCAAGCCCTTTCCTGTACACAAAGGAAGAGATAATATCCGCAGTCTCATAGGTATTCGGATTGTAGAGCAATATAATCTTCTCAAATCCGATATCCATAAGCCCCCCGATTCGAAGAATGAGCAGAATCATAATGATTGGAATCAATCCCGGAAGCGTAATGCTCCACATTTGCCTAAACCTCCCGGCACCATCGACTCTGGCCGCTTCGTAGAGCTCGGGATTAATGCCGCTGAGCGCCGCCAAGAAGATGATGGACGACCAGCCAAGCTCCTGCCATATGCTGGAGAATACATAAATGAACCGAAAGTTAGCGGCATCGCCAAGCAAAGTAGTGCGTTCGCCCCCGAAAAATTCGATCATCGTACTGATAATCCCATCACGGTTCGTAAAATCGAGAATGAGTCCGCAAATGACAATGAGCGATACAAAGTGAGGCAGATAGACGACCGTTTGAACGACGTTTTTGAACAGCTTCAAACGGATTTCATTGAGCAAAATAGCAAGAATAATCGGCGCTGGAAAACCAAACAAGAGCTGATAGAAGCTTAGCAGCAGCGTATTGCGCAGCACCCGCCAAAAGTAGATGCTGTCAAAAAAGTCCTTGAAATTGTCAAGGCCAACCCATGGGCTTCCCCATACACCCTTGGCAATACTGAAATCCTTAAAGGCAATAATCGAACCGTACATCGGAAGATATTTAAAAATAAAATAATACAAAACAACTGGCAGCACCATAAAATAGATGGCTTTATTTCTCACAAGATCGTTAGCTAGTTTTCTCATCATCGCAGGTGCACTCTCTTTCCACCGAAATTGATTTTTAAAGGAAGGGGAGTGTGTTCCCCCCTTCCTTCAATCGGTTTAACGTTTGTTGAAACGGTCGAAAGCGGCTTGCTGAATTTCTATCGCGCGCTCGATTCCCATTTTCTTAAACTGCTCGATCGCTTTATCGAAGCTGTCCAAACTAGAGGTGCCCATAATCAGTTTCGTGACAATCTCTGAACGATACGTATCCACATCCGTCATAATTTTGCTGAATTCGCTTGCTTCCTCCGGCGTTAAAGAAACGGGAGGAATGAGAACGGAGGCAGAGTTTTTCGCGAATTTGGCATACGCTTTTACTGCTTCCTTCTGGGCGTCGAGCGAATAGTATTGGTCATTATAACGGTCATCGTCCGGACCCGGGAACGGATAGTTCGCAATGAAGTTTTTCGCCATCGCTTGGCCGATCGGCAGTCCGTCCGGATTTTTCATGATCAAATCCGTAAATTTAGGCTGACCATCCACCAGAGTATACGTTGTGCCGTCAATACCGAAGTTTTTCAGCATAGCGCCTTCTTCGCTGAACAAATAATCAAGCGCCTTGATCGTAGCTTCCGGATTTTTGTTTGCGCTTGTGATGACAGCTCCCGTATTGCTGTAATCCCAGCCGGTTTCTGTGAATTTAGGCTCGTCTCCTTTATTCATTACCGGATATTGAGCGGCGGAAAGCATCGCCTTCGGATCCGCCTGCTGCAAGGAAGGAAGCCATGCGCCCATGCTGCCGCCAATGTAACCGAAGGTAGCGGCTGCCTTGCCTGAAGTGATCTTCGCTTCCTTCGCTTTGTTGTCGTTGGAAGCATAGTCCGGATCAATCAAACCCTCTTTATACCATTTTTGCATACGCGCCAAGTAGTCTTTAAATGCAGGCTGAAGCGGCCCATACTCAATTTTGTCGCCATTCAGATAAAAATCTTTGCCGATGCCGTATGCCCCGATAAAGTCCATCGAGCTTTTTGATCCTAGAAGCATGTCTTTCTCGGACGTATATGGAATGACACCTTTTTTCTCTTTAATCGTTTTTAGAACAATCTCCCATTCGTCGATCGTTTCGGGCAGCTGCAAGCCCAGCTCATCGAGCCAATCCTTCCGTATCATCTGGCCGGAGAACGTTTTGTATTTGCCGTGATCGCCAACCTTCAGGTTAGGGAATACGTAAATATCGCCGTTATCCGCTTTAATTTGCTTGGCGATAAGCGGATATTCCTCGAGAATTTTTTTCAAATTCGGTGCGTGCTGATCAATAAGATCGTTTAATTTAATAATCGTTCCATCCTGAAACAGCTTGGCTGGACCGCCTTGGAAGTTGGACATGTTCCACACAATCAAATCCGGAAGCACATTGGAAGCTACCATCACGCCGAATTGCTGCTGAGCATCGGCACCCGTGCCCGTCGGATGTTCAAAGTCGAATTTCACATTCGTCTTTTTCTCCCATTCCTTCACCATCGCTACATCGCTTAAGCTTTGAACGACGGCTTGCGCATTAGGGTTTAAAGGATGCCAGAGCTTTAGCTTTACAGGTCCAGCCGATTTATCGCCTTTCCCCGCATTTTCTTTCGCTCCGTTGCCGGATGCCGCGTTGTTAGCGGGTTGTTCTGACTTGCCGCTGGAGCAAGCCGTTGCAATTCCTCCGAACATCAATACGATGGCAAGCAGCAGAGCAATTCTAGTAAAAATACTTCTTTTCATGCGTGACTCCCCTTTACGAATTTATTTATGAGGCGCCTGCCGGTTGCCGGCTCGCCTTAATCCCAATCTAATGGATAATAGCAGCCCCGTACATTTTCAATTGCTATAACGGTATTCATTTTTATACAAACAGCGATTTACGATTCTTTACACGATATCCTTTTTTGTAGAAAACCTTTAAACAATGCTGTTGCGACGCCTTATTTCATGATTTCCGCAAAAAAAAAGATGTCCCGGATTCCTAAGAATATTCGGGACATCTTTGCTTCTTCGGGCTATTGAATTATAAGTGCTTGTATTAACCGATTTCCGGCTGATGCTCCGGCTGATGCAGGGCGACCGTGCCGTCATCAAGACGCAGCCATGATTCCACTTTCCGTTCGTTTTCGGTCAAGCGGATCACGCGGGCACCCCGCGGGAAACCTTCCTTGCCGTAAGTGTTGTATCCTGTTGCTCGTCCGTAATAAAGGCGAATCCCGTAAAGCTCTCCCCAATAGTCGTTCGTGTGGTCATGGCCGCAAAAAGTTGCAATCACGTCTCCCTGTGCCAACATCGCTGAGAAGAAACCTGCTTGCGTCTGCGCGGCGCATACCCCCTCATGTTTATGGCCATAGCACACTTCCCGGTCCCACACTTCTTGGTATTCAGGCAGAGGGATGTGAAAGAATGCGAGTGCCGGCAATGCAGCGCCCTGATGACGAGCTTTCCAAGCCTTGGATTGCTCCATGTACCACTGCACTTGATCATGCTGAATCCAATCGTAGCCGGGTACGCCAGGCAGCTTGGAATAATCGCCAGAATCCAGGCAATAGAGCATAGCAGCCTCTTGATCGTTGTCAGACCCAAGTACAGGCAACGCGTAGTTGCCTGTGCCATGGATATCCCGCGGTCCCGGCTCGGCAAACGTGTGAGCGTGCTTTAGCACCTCGCCCATCAGGTCATCGCGGGTAATATCGTTCTCCGTATCGTGGTTGCCGAATACGATTCCCCACGGAATGCCTCTCTGCTCGGCAGCGGCAACCGCGTCCCGAAACGCTTGAAGCGGATCTTGGCATAAGACTGCCCCGTCTGAACCTCTGCCCGTGAAAATGACATCTCCTGTAAACATAACAAAATCCGGTTGTTCAGCCTCAAGTACAAGCTCCATCGTAGCCTTGGAACGCAAATCTAAGTCCGATCCGTCCTGCCAATGAATATCTGTAAACTGGACAATTGTAAAAGTGCCGTCTTTGCGAAAACGAAGCTTTTTGGCGTTTTCCATCTTCATCCTTACTCCCTCTCCATTAGGTATTCAGGTGCTATTGTTTAATGCCCTGATGACGCAATCATAATAATGCCCATAACTACAGCGATCGAAGCCGTAATTCTGCGAGTCCCTTGCGACTCTTTTAATACAAATAGACCAAGGAGCGTGCCAAACACGATTCCTACCTCGCGCATAGGCGCAACTGTAGAAATATTGGCATTTCTGGCTGCAAACAAAAACAGCAAGTACGAGCCCGGAGACAAGATAGCGCCAATCCAAATAATATTAATATGAGTGCGAATAACATGCTTAAGCCGTTTAGAACGAAGAACAGCAGGTGTCAGTCCGAGTACAAAACCGATATTCGTCACCTCAAGCAGCGCAAGTGGAGAAAGATGCTGTAAATTCACTTTATCGATAAGCGTGTAAGTGGTAATGCATAGCCCAACGCTCATCGCCAGCAGTACAGGCTTATAGAAAGACTGCTGATGCCCTTTGCCCGAAGATCTTCCGATCATGACGATGAACCCGATCAGCATAAAGCTGAGTCCGATCCACCCCCACAAAGGCAATGTCTCTTTTAATAGCAATACGCCGATGGCTGGGATAAGCAAGGTTGGTGTCCCCCGCATGATCGGATACACTTGCGATAAATCTCCAGCATTATAGGTGTAAGCGAGCAACAGCGAATAAACGCTTTGCATAATTAGCGATGCCCCGATTAACAGCCACTGTGTCTGAGATAGTGACGCACTCGAAAGTTCATTAATGAGTGTCGGCAGCAAAACAATAGTTGCAGGCATATAAATCACCCATAAGAACAACGCTTTATCCGTACTTTGCTTTGCTAGCATATTCCACACCGCATGCGCCAAACCGGAACACAAGACAAGAATAAGAGAAATAACAATCAATTATGAAACACCTCCATCGATCCTCATTTAGATTCAACTATCAGTTCCACATATTCCAACACAATATCACACAAACACACACATTTACAATATCTTAATATTTACTTTTCATTAGAAAGCAAAAAAAGACCCTTGGTATATAACCAAGAGTCTTTAGGACAGTCAAAGTCCCCTTTATTATTCATCTCTACTCATAAACAATCTCAATGCCGCTCCGTTTATATTTATCGACTAGATCAAGGCTGATCTTCGAATCTGTAACGAAACGTTCTACATCCGCGCAACCGCACACCTTGAGCAGGGAGACTTGATCAAATTTGCTGCTGTCTGCAAGCGCGATCGTGCTTTTTGCGTTTGCTTGCATAATCTTCTTCACCTGTACTTCACCAATCGCGTTGTCGGTAATGCCTTCGTCCAATGTAACTCCGCTCATGCTCATAAAAAACAAGTCTGCATGAAAGCGGGAAGCGAATTCTTCAGCCAAGTCTCCGATAATGCTCTGTTCTGCTTGACGGATAATGCCTCCGATCATGATCAGCGTAAAACCGGGGACATCGATTAATTCATTTACAATTGGCAAGGAATTCGTAATAATCGTCAATCGCTCGAACTTTGTCTTGAGCATCTTCGCAATCTGAGTATTGGTTGTGCTTACATCAAGTGCGATGGACATTCCTTCCGTTACATATCGAATGGCGAGCTGCGACAATTCCGTCTTCTCCGTCAAGTAAATCGATTCACGAATCGGCAGCGGGATTTCCCGGCTGTAATCCGGCTCTTTTAAAATCGCACCGCCATGAACCCTCTGCAATAAGCCTAGGTTCTCCAAATGCTCTAGATCGCGCCTTATCGTTTCAAAAGAAACGCCAAACGATTCCATAAGCTCCGACGCTCGAATCGATTTGTCGCTATTTATTTTTTGGATAATTAATTGATGCCGCTGCTGTGCGAACAATTGCTATCACTCCTCTATGCCGTGCCTTCCAGTAATTCCTGCTTCTTGATTAGTAGTCTACCATAAATCAAGGAAAGAGGCTCAGCCGCTAAGAGCAGTGTTCATCTTGTATCCCTTTCATTCGCAGCATTAAATTTTAATGCAATAGCGGCTTTCAGCATTCTCATGTCACGCTCGCTGTCCAAATAAAGCTGTTCCGCTTCTTGCTGCGTGATCCTCTCGAACCGAAAACGGTCGCCGGGCTTTAGCTGTGCAAAAACAGGAATATCGACCGTTGCGACTTGCGCAATACGTAGATAACCGCCCGTTGTCTGTCTGTCCGCCAGCAGCACGATCGGCTCTCCGCCAGCCGGCACTTGGACCGTTCCGTTTGCGACAGCCTCCGAAAGCAGCTCAAGCGGCTTCGCGAGCGTCAGCTTCTCTGTTCCTTCGAGCCGATATCCCATTCGATCGGACTGTGCGGAAATCTGGAAGCTCTGGTTAAATAAGCTCGCTCGGCTTGTCTCTGTAAACAGCTCGTAATGCGTGCCCGTCATCGCGCGAATGATCGGGTCTTCTAAATTGTCCGCTATCGCAAAATGACTCGCATGCCAATGAGGCACAACGAAGCTGCCATTCCATCCCCGGCGCAAAGCATGCTCCATTCGCTCTGACAGCAAGCTCGGCGCCTTAGCTGCCAGTACATCTCCTGACTTTAATGCCCTTCCGAAATAACCTCCGATTGCGCCGCGCAGATACGTACTTTTGCTTCCCATGACCTCCGGCACATCAAATCCGCCCGCAACGGCGAGATAGGAGCGGCAGCCCGATTGGCAAGCTCCGAATTTCACGCTCATTCCCGCGCGAACGAGTACTGGTCTCCATAAGGGCAGCGTCTCACCTCCAGCGGTAACAGACATACGCGCGCCGCAAATAGCGAGCAGCGTATCCTTCTCCATAAAGAGCTCCGTTCCGGTAAGCGTAATTTCCAGCACTGCCTCACTATCCTCGTTGCCGACTAACAGATTAGCCGCACGCGAAGCTCCCGTATCCATAGCCCCGCCGGCGACTACGCCGTATTTTTGATACCCATGCCTTCCGAGATCTTGTACAGTAACGAGCAAGCCGGGACGAACAACTTTTATAGTCATAATTCACCTTCTAAATAAAGCTTGTACTGCCGCTCCGTTATCGGCTTAAACCTAATCAAGTCCCCCGGTCTAAGCAAGCTTGGAATTTCGTCCTGAGGACGAAATAGAGCAAGCGGCGTTCTGCCGATCAGCTGCCAGCCGCCCGGCGTTGCAACCGAATATATGCCCGTTTGCATGCCAGCTATGCCGACGCTGCCCTGAGGAATGATCGTCCGAGGCGTCTGATGTCTTGGTGCGGCAATCCGCTCAGACATTCCTCCCAAATAAGGAAAGCCTGGCGCAAAGCCGAGCATATGGACCAAGTAGCTGCCACCAGCATGTATAGCGATCACTTCCTCCTCCGGAAGTCCGTTAAGCTCAGCAACTAGGCTAAGGTCAGGACCGTACTCTCCGCCATAGCAAACCGGAATTTCAATCGTTCTATCCGCCTGATCGGAAGAGTGCAGCTGCTCTAGAGATAGGTACGTCTGCACTCTAGCGCATACCGTTTCAAAGATTGTAGCATGCTGAAGCTCGGCTGCAGTGCGGCTTCTCTTCACCAGCAGCGGGTCATAGTGGATCGCCACCGAGACAAAGGATGGGACGCATTCAATGAACCCAGCAAATGGTTTCCACTCCAAATGGCGGCTTAAATTCATGACCGTTCGGTTCGTTTCTTCGTCAATGGAGCTGCCTAAACGAATAATAACGGCAGAGTCACCAAGCGGCAGCATTTCAATAGGAGCCTGAGGTTCCGTTGCAGCCTTCTCCATGCTCATACACCCGCCTTCTGAACAGATATGCTCGCTGCCTCTAATGCCGCCCGCAGTCTTATGACATGCTCTACTGCGCCTGGCGTATCCCCATGCACGCATACCGTATCCGCCTTCAAAATAAAGCTATGATGCTGCCTTGTATTAACCTCGCCATCTCTGATCATCCTTATCGCTTGCTCTGCAGCGCGAACAGGATCAACAATAACAGCACCTTCCGTCCCTCGCGGCGTTAGTAAGCCGTCCGACTCGTACGTTCGGTCTGCGAATACTTCATGGATTGTACGCAAGCCTATATCCTCGCCTGCGTGAATAAGCTCACTGCCCGCTAATCCGAACAGCATCAGACTCGGATTAACCTTATATATTGCCTCTGCTATCGCGTCAGCTAACGGTCTGCTCTTCGCAGCCATATTATACAAAGCGCCATGCGGTTTCACATGTGCGACGCTTCCACCTTCTGATTTAGCAAAAGCATACACCGCACCCAGCTGATATACCGTCAGCTCATATGCCTCCTCCGGCGTTATGGCCATCATCCTTCGACCGAAGCCTGCCAAATCCGGAAGCCCTGGATGCGCTCCAATGGCTACATCATTCTCTAGCGCCAGCTTAACCGTGCGCCGTATTGTCGCTGCATCCCCAGCGTGAAAACCGCAAGCGATATTCGCCGAAGTAATATATTTCATCAGCTCGTTATCGAGGCCAGCTGTGTAAACCCCAAAACCTTCACCCATATCGCAGTTTAAATCCACGCGAAACATATGCTCTCCCCCGTCTGCTCGCCTGCCAAAGCCAGCTCTATTTCCAAAATTATATCAAATTTCAGCTCGAAAATAAGCAGCCCTATCCTCTGCGTCTCTCCACCATAAGGCTAAACTACAAAAAAAAGAAGCAGCGCCGGTCCAGCGCTGCTTCTTCCATAATATTTGTTTATTCCCCGCCCATAAATACGTAACGGCCAATGATAAGCACCGCTAGAATCCACATGAGCCAGTGAACCTTGTATTTGCCTTTGCCTGTTACATTAGCAACCGTTGCAAGCAATACGTACGATACGATACCGAACGAAATACCGTTTGCAATGTTGTAAGTAAGCGGCATAAGTGCAAGTGTCAAGAAGGATGGAATCGCATAAACCATATCTGAAAAATCGATATCTTTTACGGATTGCATCATCAGCACGCCTACGATAATTAGTGCAGCAGCTGTAGCTGCGCCTGGAACAAGCGCAACGATTGGAGACAAGAAGATAGCAAGCAGGAAGCAAACGCCTGTCGTTACTGCCGTTAGGCCCGTACGTCCGCCTTGCGCAATACCTGCAGAGCTTTCTACGAATGCGGTAACTGTACTTGTACCAAGCACCGCGCCGCCGCTGACGCCGATCGCATCAACGAACATCGCTTTACCTACACGTTTTTTGCCCTTTTCAGCGTCCTTCATGTAGCCCGCACGGTTTGCTGTACCAACAAGCGTACCGAACGTATCGAACATTTCGACGAAGGTAAATGTCAGGATAACCGTTACCAGTCCGACTTCAAATACGCCTGCAAAGTCAAAATGCCAGAAGTTCATTTTGGAGAAATCAGGCACCCATGTTTGACCAGTGAATGCTGCTTTCACATCAACATGACCCATTAGAATAGCAATAACAGTCGTACCAAGAATACCGAACAAAAGCGCTCCCGGTACACGCAGTACCATCAGCACGCCAATAAGAAGCAATGCAATCACGGTAAGTACAACCGTTTCATTATGGAAGCTTCCCAGTTGAATAACGGTTTCGGAGCCGCCCACTGGTGTGAATTTACCTGCTTCAATGTCTGTGAAGCTTGATACTGCGATTGTCATAATACCGCTGTTTTTCAAGCCGATAATGGTGATGAACAAGCCGATACCGACTGTAATCGCATGCTTCAAGCTGTCTGGAACAGCTGTGATAAGCATTTGGCGAATTTGGGTAAGCGTCAATATGATAAAGATAATACCTGAAATAAATACCGCGGTTAGTCCCATTGCTGGTGAGATCGGTGCGTCCGTTGACGCCGATGCGATAACGACCGATGCAAAATACGCATTAAGACCCATACCTGGTGCTAGCGCAACTGGGAAGTTAACGAACAAGCCCATCGCGATAGTGAAGATACCTGCTGCTAGTGCCGTTGCAAGAAACACGGCTGTCCAATCCAAGCCAGCTGGCGTTAGTATGATTGGATTGACGGCTAATATGTAAGCCATCGTCATGAAAGTCGTCAGCCCCGCCATAATCTCTGTTCTGACATTTGTTCCGTGTTCCTTTAAGCGAAAGAAACGTTCCATTTTGATTACAAACCTCCCAAAAATGTGGTGGAACAAACAAAGAAGCCTAGTAAAAATGCAATAGATCGCATTTCTCCCAGGCTCTGCAAAAAGGGGAAAAAGATACCCGCTGGACCGCTGCGAGCTTTTTCCGCCAATTTCGTAGCCTGATCATTTACGGTGACCGAGTAGAGACTCTCAAGCCGATTCTTGAGATTATACGAAAAGATATGCTGTTGTTGTTTTCCGTTTTCAATTTTAAAGAGAAATTGCCCATTTTGTCAACAACTTTTACGAACGTTATTGGCAATACATACGTACAACATTCGTTTTTAGCAAACATTTCTAACATTCTACCTTTTTTTGACGAGTGAACGGTACATAAGAAACAGGAAGTATGGAGCTCCAATCAGCATAATGATGAGCCCGGAAGGAATCTCCTTCGGAGCCATTACCGTTCTTCCGATCGTATCCGCAATTACGAGCAGCAAGGCGCCAAGCAGACCTGACAGGATGATCGAGCGCCTTGTGTGATGTCCGACCATCATCCTTACCGCATGCGGCGCCATCAATCCAAGGAAACCAATCGTTCCTACACTCGCCACCGCTCCCGCAGCAAGCAGCACACCAATGATCATAGCCCAAAGCCGTGTGCCTTTTACCGGTAAGCCGAGACCTGTCGAGCTTTCATCTCCGAAGGCAAGTAGATCAAATTTCCTGCTCAAATAATAGGCCGCCGGTACAAGAATAAGCAGAAAAATAAAAATACTGTTAAAATGGCTCCAGCTTCGGCCATACGTCGTTCCCGTTAGCCAAACAAATGCCGTGCTGCTCCATAGGCTTGCCTTCACGATCATCGCCTGAATGCCTGCAGCTCCGATGGCAGACACCGCTATGCCAAGCAGGATCAGAACGGATGGGTTAAGCGATTTGCGCCAAGCTAAGAAAAATACAACCGCGGCAGCTATAGCCCCGCCAGTAATAGCGGCAATCGGCAGCGCGAAGATCGGCAGCGTTGGCCATGCAACGAGCACGACCAAGGCCCCAAAACCCGCACCCGAGGTGACGCCGATAATAGAAGCATCTGCGAGCGGATTGCGAACAGCGCTTTGAATGAGTACGCCGCTGATTGCGAGCGCAATGCCTCCCCCTGCTGCAACGAGGGTGCGCGGAAGCCTTAGATTCAGCAGCACAGAATAGGAATCGTCTCCTGCTCCGAATAGGCTTCTAAGCAATTCCATGATCGGAATTTTTGTACCGCCGAGCGACAAGCTAACGAGAATGACCGCAGCCAGCAATACGGTCATGGCTAAGGCAGTCGGTGCAAAACGCAAGCGGAATGGAGCTCCTCCAATGCTCATCGACGACTGTCCTGAGCCCGAACCGGAAATATTTCTCATCTTGGTAAGCACCAGCCAAATGAGCCAAGGCGCCCCGATAATCGCCATGACGGCGCCTACCGGCATTTCGCCGAGACTGCTTCGTACCATGCGAGCAAGCACATCCGCTGCCGTTATGAGCAGCGCTCCCCAAAGCGCGCTCGCAGGAATGAGCAAACGATGATTTCGAATGCCGGAGAGCCTAACCAAATGCGGAGCTACAAGACCAACGAAACCAATCGGCCCTACGACGCTGACCACGATGGCTGCCATAAGCACAGAGAGCGCCAGCCCTCCCGCCCGGGTTAAGCCTACGCGCTGCCCTAATGAACGAGCAGTCGATTCGTCCAGCTCGAGCGCATCGAACTTGCGTCCGGCAAGTATTGCAATGACGAGCAATGCCGCCACAAGCGGCCAAGCATACTTCACGCCGCTCCAATCAAGCTGAATTAACGTGCCTCCACCCCAAAGAAACAACGATTGCGTTTCCGTCGCTTTAAAAATATGAATGGCCGACGTAAACGCACCGAGCACCATCGAGACAATCATCCCCGATAGCGCTAGCCGAACCGGCGTTGCCGCCCGCCCGCCGCCAAGAAAATAAGCAGCCAATGCTGCAAGGAACCCTCCCACTGCCGCCAGCAGAAAAGGTGCCTCATGCTGCAGTGCAGGAAAAGCGACCATGCCGAGCACAACCATAAAATAGGCTCCAGCATTAATGCCCAGTGTATCGGAGGCCGCAAGCGGGTTTTTCGTTATCGTTTGCAATAACGCTCCTGCCGCCGCTAACGCAGCTCCCGCTATAATGCCGATAACGGTCCGCGGCATCCTAATATCCCAAAGCAAATTATGCTCCATCACATCCTGCCGATGAAGCAAGCCGTCAAATACGACTGCCGCTGGAATTTTGGCTTCCCCGAAGCAAAGACTCAGTATGAACAGAAAGAAAAGGGCGGCAAGGCCGCCCCCAAATATACCAATCATTCGCCAAATCATACCCAATGAGGCTTCTTTATTTTGCTTCTTCATGAGCTCGCTCATTTCGTTAATGTATTTACGACTTGGTCTACGATGACTTTGGAGGAGATCGGACCACCGAATACCCATGTCGTGCTGTCGAGAGCAAACGTACGTTTTTCTTTCACGAAATTAAGACCGTTCCATACCGAATTGTCTGTCAATGTGCCTGAAAAAATGTCGTCATCCTTTTGAACGATATAGATCAGGTTCGTATCTTGAATAGCCGGCAGTGCTTCTACCGTCGAAGTAGTAAAGCCATACATTTCGAACTGCTCCGGTTTCCAATCGTTTTTGAGGCCAATACGATCCAGCGTTTGAACCGCTAGCGAATTATCCATGAATAGACGCATCGTTGCAGCATTCTGATAGCTGAATGCTTGCGTCAGCACATAGTTCAAGCCTTCTTTGCCTGCTGCAGCAAGCTTCGTTTTTGCATCCGCATAATGCTGATCCAGATCGGCAAGTACTTTGTCGCCTTCTGGTGTTTTGCCGACTGCCGCCGCAATAGATTTGAATATATCGATCATTTGCGTGTATTGGTCGCCTTTGCCTTCAGCCGGATAAAGGCTGAATAGCAGCGTTGGCGCAATGCCCTTCAGCTGATCGTAGATCGCTTCGTGGCTGTCCGTAATGCCAATAATGAGGTCAGGCTTCAAGGCTGCGATCGTCTCAAGGTTTGGCTCGTGGCGGAAACCAACGTCCGTCACGCTTGCGTCAAGCGGCGCCTCTCCTGTTACCCATTGCTTATAACCCTCGTTGTCCGCGCTGCCTACTGGCTGCATTCCAAGGGCGATCATGTCCTCAGTAAACGTCCACTCCAGCACAACAACCTTTTGAGCAGGCTTCTCAAGGGTAACCTCACCTTTCGCATCCTTCACGACAATCGGACCATCCGCTTTCGCGCCAGCGTCGTTCGTAGCAGGAGCGTTAGTGCTTGCCTTGTTGTTCGACGCATTATTCGCACCGCAGCCTGCTGCCACCACCATTACGACGATGACCATAATCAAACTCATTAATCGTTTGTTCATTTTTTTCTTACCCCCTATTTGTTTAAACCCTGCTTCATTCTCTGGGTTGATAACTAATCCCAATTTAGTGATAATGATTATCATGTTCAAATACTTTTGTTATCATATAATCGATAGCACTAGATGTCAATGTAAATATTTTGTATTTACAGCTAATTCCCGATGCAAAGTCTATAGTTAAAAGCAAGCCAAAAAAGGGCGGGAGCTATGCTCCTGCCCTTCCTGCCAACTGCTTTGCAGCCTAGTTTATTCTTTGAAAAAATTCGGCAAATACTTTTTGTTCGCCTCAAGCATTTCTTCAAGCAACGCCTTAGCCACCGCTACGCTTGGAACAAGCGGGTGATGAACGAGCGCTTGCAGCGCGATCCCTTTATCTCCGCTGATTGCAGCTTCAATAGTTAGCGATTCATATGTTTTTACAGCATGCATTAGACCTTTAATTTGCTCTGGAACACGCTGCAAAGGCAGTGGAATCGGGCCTTGAGCCGTAACGACACAGTTAACCTCGATGCTTGCATCTTCAGGCAGAAAATCAATAATGTTGCCGTTTCTAACGTTCAACGTCTGAATATCACGTTTGTCGGTATATAGAGCATGCATCAAGTTAACAGCTGCCTCAGAATAATAAGCACCGCCGCGCTGCTCAAGCTGCTTTGGCTTCTCCGTCAAATTAACATCCTTGTACAGCTCAAACAATTCCGTTTCGACCCGGCTTACAACTTCTGCGCGCGTGCCGTTTTTCTCTAGCGAGTCTTTCATATCCGCGAGCATCGAATCCGTCATATAGAAATAACGGAGGTAATACGTTGGTATCGCGCCTAATGAGCGAAGGAAATCTGCATCCCAGTCAAACGCGGTTACGTTTGTAGCTGAATAGTCGCGACCGGCTCCGATCATTTCGTCCAATTTGTCCTCACCGTTTACATAAGCGGCTGTAACCCAGTGCAGATGATTGATCCCTACGAATTCAGGCAATACTTCACTCTCGCTAACGCCATACTCTTTAGCCAGAAACTTTTGAAAGTTAATTGGTGAATTGCATAGACCCACTGTTTTTACTTTGCTGTATTTTTGAACCGCTTCGGTTACAATACCCGCTGGATTCGTGAAATTAAGCATCCAAGCATTCGGCGCAAGCTCTTCAATATCCTTACAAATATCCAGAATGACAGGTACAGTACGAAGCGCTTTAAACATTCCGCCTGGTCCAGTCGTCTCTTGTCCAATTACACCATGTGAAATAGGAATATGCTCATCACGGCGTCTTGCTTCCAGCAAACCTACCCGCATTTGTGTCGTAACGAAATCTGCACCAGCGATCGCTTCACGACGGTCAAGTGTTAGTTTCACTTCGATTGGCAGGCCAGCTTTCTCTACCATCCGCTTCGCAAGCTCGCCAACGATTGCCAGCTTATGACGACCTTCTTCGATATCAACAAGCCAAAGCTCACGAATCGGCATTTCATCATATTTTTTAATAAAGCCTTCTACGATTTCTGGCGTATACGAGGAACCGCCGCCAATGACGGCGACCTTTAGTGGTTTTTTGGACATGTGAATGAGCCTCCCTTAAATGTTTAAACTATTTTTAAAATGTAATTTTTCTAAGTGCTGCATCTACCGCTTCATCAATCACAATGCCGCTGCTATCCATCGCACTCATTACTGCTCCAATAACCGGATCGACCGTCAATCTGACTGTCTGCGCTTGCGGCGAAACCGCTACAACAGCTTCACTGATTGCATCGACCATATGTGTAGAGCCGCCTCGCGACATTACGCTGCCAGCAAGGACAACATCGAATTTTTCTTTTTCCATGCCTAGCCGCTTAATCAACGCATTTACAGAGTTTGCATGCTCACGTCCAGCTTCCTCCAAAAGACGGATGGCTACAGCATCCCCGAGAGCAGCGGCCTCAAACATCACTTTAGCAAGCTCATGTGACGGACGTTTGCCGTTGTCCAGCGCATCATCGTACATCTCTTGAATCGTATGATAGCCAAGCCGCTGGGGAACCATTTCACTAAGAAGTGTCGCTTGCTCTCTGCCTTCCCAAGCACGAATCGCACTGCGAAAAGCGTGAATGGCCAGATCCGTGCCCGAACCATGTCCGTCCCCGAATAAATAACCAAAGCCGCCATACTGCAGTTCTTCCCCTTGAGGGTTGCGAGCAGCAGCGTTAAGGCCAGTTCCGCTAAGAATGACCGCTCCGTAAGATCGGTTCGTCCCCGCACGCATACCAATCATGGTGTCGCATGCAATCGCATGATTTTTATAGTCAAGTGAAGCAATCATCGGTCTTAAAATTGCATAGTCAGGCTCACGATCTGCTCCTGCAAGTCCGAAGTAGGCAAATGTCACCTGATCCTTCGTCACGCCAGCATCCTGAAGCGCTTGCTGACAAGCATGATCTATGCTGTTTTTTGCTGCTTCAAAAGCGGTTTGATGATTTCCATTTCCGCCAAGGCCTCTGCCAAGTACACGTCCTGTCTCATCTACGAGCAGAGCATGTGTCTTGCTGCCTCCTGCATCTATACCAAGGMAAATAATATCGCTCACACTCCTTATTTGTACTTTCTTCTATTTTAAAATAAAAAACATCGTTCTTCTAATGAAAAAGAACGATGTTATAATACTATCTTACTGTCTTTTAGGATCGCAGCTCGGATGGGAGCTTCCCTACGTGCTGCTTGAACAGCCGATTGAAATTAGATAAATTGCGAAATCCGCATTCAGCTGCCACTTCAATAATCTTTTTGTCTGTGGATTCAAGAAGATAAGCCGCCTGTGACAGCCGCATCTGTATCAAATAATCCATGGGCGAGGTCCCAACAACCTGCACAAACAACGTGCTGAACCGAGAGGGACTTAAGTGCGCGGCCTCTGCGAGCTCGCCAAGCGTCCATGGGTATGATATATCAGCCTCGATGTCATTCAGCACGCCTCGAATCGTTTCCATACCACGCACATGCTGCGCTCCCGTTTCATTATTTTTTGCAAAATAGCGATTGACGAATGCAAGCAATTGAATAAGCTTCGCCCGCACCACCACTTCAAAATGCGGCTCCTTCAGCTCAAACTCAGCAGACATGTCTTTAATAATGCCGCCAAGCTCTCCCAGCTTCGGATGCTCTCGATCAAGCACATTATCAAATCTTAACCCAATATCCCGAAATGGAATAAGCAGCTCCGCATCGTAGCGCTGCTMTAAAGCAAGGTAAGACGAATCAAACATAATAATGCTCATGACCAGCTCCTCTGACTCAAACGCACGGTGCAAATCATTGGAATGAATAAGTACGATGTCTCCTTGCTGGAAGTCATAACGGCTCCCGTTGATCAGATAGTAGCCGCTCCCCTTCTGTATGTAGTTAATTTCGAGCGCTTTATGCCAATGCAGTCTTTGAAAGGTCGGGGAAACCCCTACAGATTGCGAAATCGTAATGGGAAAAGCCAGCGGCAGCTCAATCCGATCTTCGCTGATTGAAGGATATAGGTTCATTTGATTTATTCTCCTTAAAGGTTTTCGTAGAAAACCTACTTCGTAAGCATGGGCTTAGGTTTTCGTAGAAAACCTACTTCGTAAGCATGGGCTTAGGTTCGCGAATGCAAATCTACTCCGTAAAACGAGGTTGGATTTACTATTGTTCTCATCAAAGATTATAGCAGAAATCAGCGTCTTGACGACATCTGTAAGCATTTGGTATTATATAACCATTGGTTAGTAACCAGTGGTTACTATCATAAAGAGGAGTGAATGATCATCGCTACTAAAAAAGAATTCCGCGCAGAGGAAACAAAATGCGCCATCATCGCCACAGCTGAGAAGCTGTTCGGAGAACGCGGATACGATTCCGTTTCAATAAGAGAAATTGCAAAGGAAGCCGGCTGCTCTCATACTACGATCTATATTTATTTTCAAGATAAAGAAGCATTGCTTCATGCCTTATCTATGCAGCCCTTACAGCTGTTGAAGGGTGAATTGGACACACTTGCAAAAGACGCCTTCCTATCCGCTGACGAGAAGCTTAAGCGAATGAATGATTTGTTTATTCGGTTCTGCTTAAACAATAGAAGCATGTACGCTATATTTTTTGAGGTTAAGTCCTCCCGTGTCGATGAACTGGAGCCTGAGCTAGAAATCAATCGTGTTCGCAATCAAATGTTCAACGTTATCGTCCAGCTTTTGAAAACAAATCTTAATTTGCCTGAAGGCGAGCAGCTCCTAAGCTGTTCACGCATTTATTTCTATATGCTGCGCGGGATAGTTGGCACCTATACGCATTCGGAAGAGAGTGTGGACGCCATTTTCAGCCGACTCTCCACTACCTTTGATCATGCCTTTGAAGCACTCCTTATTGGATTCGACAAGCAGATAAACGAAAGAAGGACTGATACATGACTTTTTTAATGTTTCTCTTTCTATTTATCGTCGTATGCGGCTGGCTTGATGCACGAATTGAACGAAAGGTGGCGAAGTAAATGCTGGCTGGACATTTTGGACTTGCGGCCATTGTAAAAGCGATGGAGCCCAAGGTACCCTTGTGGGTTTTGATGGCAAGCACGCAGCTTCTCGATATCGCGTTTATCCCGCTGCTGCTCACAGGGGCAGAATCTATTGATAAAATAGGCGACGGAGGTTATGGTGAAGCTGTTATCCATGCTGACTATACGCATTCTCTGGCTGGAGCTTTGCTAATAGCGATTGTTGCTGCTTTAATTTCATGGCGGATATGGAATAAGCGAAGTGCAGCCATCATTGGCTCACTGGTCTTCAGCCATTGGTTGATTGACCTGCTCGTACATCGCAGCGACATGCCGCTCTTGCCCGGAAATTTCGGCGATTTCCCTCTACTCGGCTTCGGACTGTGGAAACTGCCGGCAATTAGCGCCTTATTAGAGCTGTCCCTAGTTCTAGCGGGTGCCTGTTTGTATTTTTGGTCTATTAAGAAAAAAACGGCAAAACAAAACCATGCTGACTCCTCTGCCCCTGTACCATCGAAACGAACCTATGGTGCAGGCTGGATCATGGCGGTACTCCTAATCCTGACGTTTGCAGCCGATTATTTTTCACTCTAAGACACAGCTCATACAAAGCCCAAAACCTTCGCGAATCAGCCAGCAGGCTGATACGAGAGTTTTGGGCTTTTTTCGTTATTTAAAATAGCGTTCATTTACACGATTATTTTTCTTGACAAAGTATTCCATTCGAGATACATTACATATATCAAATAGATATATCAACTTGATACATTAAGGAGAACGACGATGATTGAGCTAGTTACTTTAGGAATGCTGATGCAAGGGAAAATGAGCGGATATGATATTAAAAAAATAACAGAGCAATCAATCGGGATCTTTTACAAAATGAGCTATGGAAGCCTATACCCCGGACTTAAGCGTCTAGTGGAAAGTGCATACGTGATGGAAGAAGAAACGAATGACAGCAAAAACAAAAAGATGTACAGCATCACAAGCGAAGGGCAGAAGCATTTTATGCAGTGGCTAAGAGAACCCCTTCAATCGAACAAACGCGAGTATCTCATTAAAATCTTCTTTTACGATTACCTTGATGAGCCTACGAAAAAACAAAACTTAATGGCGTATCAACAAAACATCGCGCGCAACATTGCTCAAATGGAGGCCGTTCAGTCCATCGTGTCCAAGGAGCTGGAGCAGCTCGAAGATAAAAACGATTATTATTACCGCGTATCTGTCATGCATTACGGCTTGCATTTTTTTAAGATGGAAAATGAATTTTTAAAAAAAATAATCGAAAAAGAGGAATTCTAAATGATTACAACGGACAGCTTTACAGTAAAAAGGCCTATTGTTGCGCTTATTCTAATCGAGCTTATGCTGATGATTTTTGTAGCCGGCGGCAGCGCCTATGTATCGATTGCTGAACTTACGCATCCACTCGCTCCATTTCTAGGCTTTATTCCGATAGCATTATTTCTAGTGATCTATATGACGGTAAAAAAACGGTGGAGCACCTTTTATTTCAGCGGTGTTTCCAAGCTTACAAAGCAGCAATGGCTTGAATATCTTCCTCTGCTGCTCGTCTTAATCGTCTTATTGATCGCCAACAAAGGCTTTCAACCCGCTTCCTTCTCGTTTTTCGCTTATATGCTGCTGTCGCAGCTGTTCTTAGTAGGATTTGTAGAGGAAACATTGTTCCGGGGAATGATGCTGCGGATTCTAATGCCAAAAGGAAAAATGACAGCTGTCATCGTCTCCAGCTCGTTGTTTGGTGTCACACACGCTTTGCAGGCGCTTGGCGGCCAATCGATAGAGGATACTCTTTTGCAAATTGGATATGCGTTTATAGTGGGCTTTGTATTGGCGATGCTGGTCGTTCGAAACCGCGCCATTCTGCTCACAATCCTCTTCCACGGCTTGCACAACTTTCTAAACTTCACAGGCAATGATCCAGGCACACATCTATACGACTATCTCGTCATCGCTATTCTTGCTGTTCAATTAATTTGGCTGCTTTCTTCCTCCAAAAAAAATTCGATTAACACAAACACCATTTACACCTAATATGAAGCTCTACGTGAAGAAGAAAAGCACCAACCAACCGAATGATGGTGCTTGAACTTCATTTTATTGAATTAGCAATGTCCACTAAAACATCAGCTGTTACCTTATCCTCTACACGCTTATCAATCGACAATATATATTGCCATCCATTTTTTTCAAAACGCAATACATCAAACGCAGGAGGTCTATCACCTAATGTTGGGGTCGTACCGTAAACAGCTTTCTCTCCATTCTCTAACTCATATATGCGGATAACATTGCTTTTGCGTGGAAATCCATTTCGGTGTCCCGAAGGATTCACCCATACCATGTAATGATTATTTGAACCTTGAAGCTCATTAAGGTACTCGATTTCAAAATAGTCGTTTACACCACCAAGTTGATTACATCTTGCCAAATGGTGAGTAAACGAAATCGGCGGCAGCTTAAAAGGCAATTTAATCTTTTTTCTGAAGTGAAGATTACATTCACTTAATGCATCTTCAACTGTTTTATAGCCACCATATTCAATATACATCTTTTCAAAAGGCACACGCTCGTCACTTGATGGCTTTTCGTTATAGGCATATGTAGTTGAGCCAGTCATGAAAGTGAAAACAAATATAAGCAAGCTAATCCTCTTTATCATCGTATACCACCTTGTAATCTTTTTATCATGTAGCCTTCCCCAAGATCACAATGTCTAACTACTCGTTTCTACAACAACATCTATGCGTGGGCTTCCTAGACGCACTCATTAGCAT
>NZ_JBFTSN010000058.1:0-26264 GCF_056400045.1 Paenibacillus sp. 01L418 | reverse complement strand
TGAACTGCACCCCGTCAAGTAGACATTACAAATAATAAAACCTGTTAAACGGCCTTAGTCCTAAACTCCATTGGACTGAGGCCGTTTAGTTTCGCCTGTAATCGTTCGTAATTGTAAAAGTGAATGTAGGCTTCAATGTCCCGTTCAAGCTCATCAAAAGTTCGGTATGTATGCAAATAATATTTTTCGCACTTCAGGGTTCCCCAGAAGGATTCTATGGGACTGTTATCAATGCATCTCCCTACGCGAGACATGCTATGGGTTAATTTTTTTCCAAATAACTTTTTGAACCGTTGAGAAGTGTATTGAAAGCCTCGGTCACTATGCAGCATCGGTCTACTTCTTGGTGCTGCCTTTATCGCCTTTTTGACGGTTTGAAACACGAGGCTGTTGTTGTTCGAGTGCCCGAATACATGGGATACAACGGTATTGTCATGGAGGTCTAAGATGGCGCTTAAATACGCCTTTTGACTTTGACCATACTTGAATTCCGTTACATCTGTTACCCATTTTTCATTCGGCTTTGTCGCAGTGAATTCGCGGTTTAACAAGTTCTCAGCCACGTGCTGAGGCGTTGATGTTGCATATTTCTTACGCTTTCTACGGCGGATCACTGACTGAATGCCTTGCAGCTGCATGAGGCGCTGGATGCGCTTGTGGTTAATCTGCTGCTCCGTTTCTTTGCATAAGTGAAGGGTTAATCGACGGTACCCGTAGATACCGCCTACTTTCTCATGCAGAGAGATCATCGCTTTTGTGAGTTTTTGGTTTTCTAGTTCACGTACGCTAGGCTTGTGGTTCAACCATTTGTAATAGCTTGATCGTGGAATCTCTGCAATTTCACACAGTATCTTAATGCTGAACTGCCCATCTTGCTGTACAGCTTGAATGGCAAGATAGATGTTTTCTTGACTTACTCGACTTAGCGTCGCCTTCTTTCGAGTTCCTCTAACTTTTTTAGGAATGCAATTTCTGCGCGTAGGCGTTCATTTTCAGCCTGCATCTTCTTCATGGTAAGCTTTTGGCGGTCTATGTCAGTTAACTCTTCTTCGGTCTTTTTACGTCCACGTCCATCCTGCAGCGCATCTTGCCCGCCGTCTTGGTATTTCTTCACCCACTGATATACCTGTTGGTAGGAAACCTGATGTTGCTCCGCAGTCTTCCCATAGTCATCGTTATTTGTTAGACAATACTGAACAATCTCTATCCGTTCTTTCCATGTCGTAGAACGTCCTTTCGTCATAGCCCTTGCTCCCCCTCTATAGGCTTTTAAGCTGCTATGACTATTATACTTCTTTACCCAGTTCGATAGCTGTGTTCTACTCGCAATCTTGTATTTATCAATAATATCGTATTGGGATATTTCCCCCTTAAGGTAATCCAACACCGCCTGCAGCTTAAGTTCTGCGGTATAGCTGCGGTTTAACGTCTGAATTTCTAACCCTTCCAAACCATAGACTTTATACCTCCGTTGCCATTTCGCCAATGTTGTTTTTGATAAGCCATATTTATACGCAGCGGCCATAGAGCCAAGTTCACCACTTTCGATCTCTCCGATTATGGTAAGTTTCTCTGATGCGGAATATTTAACTTTAGACATGAAAATGCTCCCCTCATAGCAACAGGTTTTTTATTATTTCACCTGTCTACTATTTGGGGAGCATATCAAAGTAGCTTCATTACTTCAGACGACAGTCCCTTTTGTTTTTCGACAAAATGCCACCAAATTAGAAGAAAGCCGCGCCCATTAACCGACATATTCCATCCGCGGACTCGGGTATAATGATGTTAATATATCTATCATTATTAGTAATTTATATGTAGTTGGTCAGAGGTTAAGAGATAAAGTAGAGATGGATAGCGGAGAGGGAGCTTGGGACGCAGCCGTCACTGTACTTGAAATAGATTTCTTGCTAGATGAATAGGCATTAATAGAAATGGAGTCCAGTATTTGAGCTGTAACAAGGATTGTTATTGCTATTAGGTATGATGGAGGAATTAAGCATGGCGATGAATTCAAATGATGCCTCGCGCAACCACATTAGGCTACGCTTTACAGAGGGCGTTAAGGCAGAGCTGCGGCTAATTAGTAAAGATGGACAATTGTTGACGTCGTCTACGACTACAGTACTTCTACTTAATTTAAGCCAAAATGGTTTATGCTTCTTATCCGGCTTGCAATTACCGATTCAATCCAATTATCTTGTTGAATTTCGAATGACGATTTCGAATGTGCAGATTATGATTCGCGGTCGGATCGTTTGGAATTTGAAACAAGATAATCAATTCGCTCATGGCGTGTTATTTGAATGCTCGAATACACTTCGCTCTCTTATTATTGGTGTCATGAACCAAGAAATATTAGAAAGTCAGCCACAGCAGAAAAAAATTCATTATTTATACAGCAGATTATTGAATACAAAACGGCTGTATTACAGTAGTTAACGATCTGATAGGAAGTAGAATTCAATAACAACTTAGAAGGGGGACATGCCTTGAAAATTATTTTGTTATCAGGCGGATCTGGGAAGAGATTATGGCCTTTGTCGAATAGTAGTCGAGCAAAACAATATTTAACTGTACTGGAGAGTCCAAACGGCGGCATGGAATCAATGCTGCAGCGTATATGGCGCCAGTTGGAAGAGTCGGATTTGCAGGAGCATTCTCGCATTTCGACTTGCCGTGAGCAGGTGGAGATTTTACAAAGACAGGTTGGTGTAAAAGCACCGCTTATCATTGAGCCTGAGCAGCGTGACACGTTTCCTGCGATAGCGTTATCCGCTGCTTATTTGTATTCAATCGCGGGCGTATCTTTAAATGAAACGGTCATTGTCATACCAGTTGATGCTTATGTAAGCTGTGATTTTTTCTCATGTATAAGAGGACTTCCAAAGCTGATCAGAGAAAGCAAATCTGAGCTGCTTATGGTTGGGACTAAGCCAAGTTATCCGTCAGAGCAATATGGATATATCGTTCCAGAAGCCAATCGGCACAGCAATGATGATGACAGCTATGAACGTAGAGTACATTCATTCAAAGAGAAACCGTATGAGGCTGAAGCTAATCAATTAATAAAAGGCGGAGCGTTATGGAATAGCGGTATTTACGCTTTCAAGCTTGATTATATGATTACTTTGCTCATGAATCGCAGGCTGCCTATCCATTATGATGAACTATATAAACAGTATACGAAAATTCCTAAATCAAGTTTCGAAATTGAAGTATCGCAAAAAGAAACCTCTCGTTCAGTTATTTGCTACGACGGTGAGTGGAAAGATCTTGKCACATGGAAAACATTATCCGAGGAGCTGGCCTTTGAACGACTAGGCATGGGCGAAATATCGGATGACAGCGAGCAATCCCAGCTCATCAATGAGCTGGACATTCCTATCTCCATTATTGGGCTTACGAATGTGATTGTTGCGGCAAGTCCCGACGGCATTTTGGTTACTAGCAAAAATGCGAGTAATGAGCTCGATGCGAAGCTTAAACTCATGAATGAGCGTCCAAAGTATGAGGAGCGCAGGTGGGGACATTCCAAAATTGTTGATTCCGTTGTCTTGTCATCAGGAACTCATTGTGTTACAAAGCGGGTTTTTGTTGCAGCTGGCCAAAATATAAGCTATCAAATGCATTTTAAGCGAAGAGAAGCGTGGACCATTATCTCAGGAGAGGGAGTGCTAATTCTGGATGATCTGTACCGTCATGTTGAGCCGGGCGATACCGTATCGATTCCGGAGAGAACGAGGCACAGCCTGCGGGCAATTACGGACGTTGAGCTAATTGAGGTTCAAACAGGCAAACAGATTAATGAGGATGACATTATAAGGCTTGGAACGACATGGGATGAAATCACTAGTCAATTAAATAGTGTATAATATGCTGTTAAAGCATGTTTGGGATGGATTGCAAATCGACGTTATGATAGAACTTCTGCCATTTAACGCTTAATGCCGTTTTTAATGTTGAGGTTGATACAATCATTACGAAAGAGAGAGGGAGCGATCTATCGAATGATATGTTCAAAGGACCGTTTTTATTGTGTTAGTTGCGGGGAGATGCTTTTAAGTCCTGAAGCAGATATTTTGTTTCGAACAGGATTTTTCCGAGTGGTACATCCAATGGGTTATTGCTTAACATGCAGCGTGGAGCAGGATAGGCTGGATGCTATAGTAGGATCGCCGGGTAAGACCAGTAACTATGACTATAAAATGTTCCTTCGTGCAGATGCGAAAGTTGCCGAACATGTTATACAGCCCTATCGCACAAATGATAATGAGAGCCTCTGCCCTACAGTTTAACTGTAGAGTAGAGGTGTATTTTTTTGTAAACTACCAATTGTTTCCTTAATCGTTTATAATGAATAGGATTTGGATTTTTGAAGGAGGAGCACAAATATGGATCAGCCTATTGTTAAATTAAAAAATGTAACCAAAAAAATCGGCGGCAGAACGATTATTGATCGCTTAACGCTTGATATCCCACTTGGGGAAGTATTTGGTTTCCTTGGTCCCAACGGCTCGGGTAAAACCACTACGATTCGAATGATGGTTGGCTTAATGTCGCTCACAGATGGTGAAATTACTATTGGAGGACATAGCATTACGAAGGAATACGAAAAGGCAATTCGCCATGTCGGAGCGATTGTTGAGAATCCTGAAATGTACAAATACTTGAGCGGCTATGATAATTTAATTCATTATGCACGAATGATTCCAGGCATCACAGAGCATCGTGTTCATGAGGTTGTTAAGCTTGTTGGTCTTGAAGGGCGAATTCGGGATAAGGTGAAAACCTATTCGCTCGGCATGCGGCAGCGGCTTGGCGTAGCACAGGCTATTTTGCATAAACCCCAACTGCTTATTTTGGATGAACCTACGAATGGCTTGGATCCGGCAGGGATAAGAGAGCTTCGTGATTATTTGCGCATGCTTTCCAAAGAAGAAGGTATTGCTGTATTTGTATCGAGCCACTTATTATCTGAAATGGAGCTTATGTGTGATCGTGTCGCGATCATTCAAAATGGCAAGCTCATAGACGTGCGAACCATTAAGGGTGAGCATGCAGCTAAAGTACATAACCGTGTTGTTATTGAAGTAGACAGTCAGCAGGCAGCGATGGATGTGCTGTTCACATCTGGCTTTTCCGCGGTGCTTGAAGGCAAAGATGCCATAGCGGTTGAGACGGATAAGGAAAACACAGCTGCCATTAATGCTTCTCTCGTTCATGCTGGAATCAAGGTTTATGGCATTCGCGTACAGGTTAAGACACTTGAAGATCAATTTTTAGAAGTGACAGGAGGGGAACGAATTGGGTAATTTTTTGCCGCTTATTCAAAATGAGAATATGAAAATTTACCGTCGTCCTCGCACATGGGTGATGACCGGTATATTGGTTTTGTTAGTTCTGGCGATTTCTATTTTATGGGTAATATTCGGCGGTAGAGATGCTTCGATGTGGGATGTTGCTTTTATGGAATCCTCCATTTTGTTTCTGCTCGTTACGATCTTTACTGTAGTCATCGCTGCTGGCGGCGTTGCTGAGGAATTTACGAGTGGCACCATCAAGCTTTTGCTTATCAGGCCTTGGTCACGCTCGAAAATATTGTTGTCTAAATATATTTCGATCATGATATTCGCTCTTTTGCTTGCTATTGTACTGTTTGCTACGACGATATTCGTGAACTGGATTTGCTTCGGCATTAATGCGTCGCCGGATATAAAGCCAACCTTCGTTGGAGATGAAGGAACGAATCCATTTTCGTATATGCTTAAGTATTATGGCTTAACGTTAATTTCGCTTGTTGTTACCGTAACGCTTGCGTTCATGCTCTCTACTGTATTCCGCAGCAGCGGTTTAGCAATTGGTATGGCATTGTTTCTTCTTCTAGGCGTGAACAGCTTTATTGGTTTAATTGCGATGCTCGATTACAATTGGATCGATTATCTATTGTTTATTCATTTGAATCTAACGCAATACTTGGATGGAAATCCGATGAGAGAGGGCATGACCTTAGGCTTTTCGCTTGTGGTGCTCGGTGTTTATTATGCTCTTTTCATCGCCATTACATGGTATACCTTTAAGAAACGCGATGTTGCAGCTTAGATTTTAGATGAATTAAAAAAGCCGTTTCTATACATGCTGCTTCTTCGGAAGACATGCACATGTAGAACGGCTTTTTTGCTGTATTATCCTGCTTGGCGAGATTTATCTTTGGATTCTTTAATTACTGCTTCTTTACCGATGATGTGTGGTGGATCGGATTCTACTGGCACACGATTTTTGCTGTCAGCTGCTTGCTCCATGTAGCAGTTGCCATTCAGCTTGCCRCCATCTTGAATGATAAGTGTTTGGGTTGTAATTGCCCCCGTTAACGTGCCGGAGGAAGTAATGATTAGCCTCCCCTTGGTGACGATATCTCCGAACACCTTTCCTGCAATGGTAATATCACGCGCCGTAATATTCGAGCGAGCAAGACCGCATTCTCCAATGATGACGTCAGCTTTGCATTCGATATCGCCTCGGTGCTCCCCCTCAATGCGAAGACTTGCTTCACAAATTAGCCGGCCCTCGCTTATCGTGCCTTGGCCAATTAATGTATCAGTGGCTGCCAGACGCTTATGGTCCTTGAACATAAACATTAATCCTCCTTTATTAATGACAAAAATGGTAAAGGGTTAACAGGCTCGTTTTTCTGCATAATTTGGAAATGTAAATGCGGACCAGTGCTTCTGCCGCTCGATCCGAGCAAACCAATCTTTTCGCCTCGAACGACGGTGTCGCCTTCTTTCGCTTCGATTTCCTTTAAGTGCATATAGGCGCTTTGCAGGCCTCCGAGATGATCAATGATAATATACTTGCCCAGTGAGTTATTGAAGCCAGTGTCCGATACAGTGCCGTCTGCTGCGCTAAATATGGGATCTCCTAGCTTGCCAGTGATGTCTAGTCCAGCGTGGAAAGCCGTTCGTCCAGTAAAAGGATCTCTTCGATAACCAAATCCAGAGGTCAGCATTTTGGAGCGTGTCGGCCAGCCGGAAGGATAAGCATCAACGGAGACTCGCGTCGCTTGTGCGAGCTGCAGCGTCAACGTTAATGAATCCTCCATCGTCTCGACCATCCGTTGCAAATCGGCGAGATGAAGTCCTGTTTCCTGTGCGAGCAAAACAAACTGTTTGCTTTGCTTCGAATCGTTAAAGCTCCGATTTCCTGTTGAGGAAGTATCGGAAAGAATTTTTACAGTTGTCTCACTTTTGTCTATTGGCGTCAGATAGGTAGAGGTCTCAAGTTTGCTGCCATAGTTTGCGATAAATTGCTTCAGCTTTAGTTCGAGCTGCTGCAGATCATCGATTTTCTCTTTCATTTCATTTGCTTGCTCTGACAATCCGATTATTTCTTGCTGCAGCGAGACAATAGCTTCGTTTTTATCGGAAACGGTTTGGGCAAATAGTTCGTCTTGTTGTGACATCTGTTCTTCCAATTGGTTCATTTCATAGGCCGACTTTATTTGAAGCCCCGCAATACAGCCCGTAACCGCTATTACTACCGCTGTTGGAGCGGCAAAGACCGATCGCTTTGAAACGTGAAACTGTTTAACGGTTTTGTCAGCGCCGCGCAGCACGACAAAAGACCATTTTGGCTTCTGGACTCGTTTCAATAGACTTCTCCTTCCTACTTAAGATTGGCTATAAACGATCAGAACGTTCTATTGCTATTTATTCTTAAACGAAGTAAAACATGCCATAAAACTTGCGTGAAACATACAAGAAACTTGCGTGAAACTTGTATGAAACGAGAAAGACTGCCCGTCGCACATGAATTGTGCAAGCGGGCAGTCTTTGTAATACGAGATCATTACAACACTTTATTGTGCCGAAGCAAGCTCTATTTGGGCAACTGCTTCCTCAATACCTGGTGTCATTGCAAATGTACGTCCTTGCTGCTGCTCGGCTGGAAGTGAAGCTAGCTGACCGATTCTTCTTTTAACTTCGTTAGAGAGATCGACAACCTGCTGAGCATATTGATTTGCTTTAGCTTCATCCTTTTCTGTAAGTGCAGTTTGATTTGCTTTGGCGTATGAGGTTATCGCAGCTTCATATAGATTGATATCCCAAGGGAATTTTTTGACGCCTTCATTAATCGTTGCTAGCGACTCTTCAAAAAGCCCTTTTTCTTGCAGAAAACGATATTCCGACATTAGAAGGCTTCGATTATAAGGATCATATTTTCTGCCTTCTTTTACAGTACTAAGAGCTTGATCAAGGAATGTAGCGGTGTTCGTTTGCTTATAAGCCTGCTCCAGCCAGTCAGCTTTCGTAAGCTTATAATAAGGCTGTGTTGGTGAAGACTTAATGGCACGATCAAGTATAGGCAGAAGTTGTTCTAAAGAAGTTTGCTGCCCAACTGCCAAATCGATAGCTTTATTATAGTTACTAGTTGCGTTAGTTTCTCGAATCGCAATGACTAGAAGGAATATAGACAATAACGCCATAACCGCTGGATATGCGATTTTTGGCCAAGATTTATTAAGCTTACCATTCATACGTTCGATTATTAGCTTGTGGCTATATGGAGCAAGCATACAACCGAGAGAAATAAAGACGAGAGAGATAATATAAATATAGCTCATATCAAAATCGATCACACTGTGGACTAGCAGCGCCAAAGAAAAAATGAAAAAGACAAAATGGCTGCCTCTAAGCTCGGGATAACGAATAAAGGATCGGATGTATAAAAAATATACAAACGCGAGCAGTCCGACGACTGCTAATAGACCAAGCCAACCGCTCTCCACAAGAACTTGTACAAAGAAGCTATGTGCTTGTCTGCTCCAATAAGGGTTATTCTGATATTGCTCAAACATGGCTTGCCAAGCGCCGCCACCGCCTCCAAGCAGTGGGTAATCCTCAGCTACACGAAGACCGTCTTTGTAAAAGGTTAAACGTTCCAAAACGCTGTGCTGTTGGAGGTTAATATTTTCAAAGCGTGCAGCAATTTTGTCAGGAAGCAGGCCGCGAATAGCACTGCTGCCAAGAAGGCTGATCGCTGCTACAGCAGTAAGTACGATAGTAATGACAGGCACAGCCGCAAAAGACCATTTGTACGAAGAAAGCTTGGTAAGCTTCGTTTCTAGGAAATTAGCAGCTTTGGCATGGTAAAGCATAATAAGGCCAGTAACAATGAGTAGGCCGAGCACAAGTAATCCCCAGCCCTGCATAGGCAGTGAGCTGAACAAGGAAATTGTACTTGGCGCTTTCGTTTCAGTAGGTTGAACTAGTGTAGCTATTTTATCAGCAATCGTTGTTAGTTTTCCAAGGACAGCCATGGAAACCACTACAGATACGCCCATAAACACGATGTATGTAATTTGCTTCGTTAAGCGTAAGAAAGGCAGCACAATAAGCAGCATAACTGGAATAATAACAATTGCACCGCGTGAATATGTGAGCATGAATGAAATCCAAATCGGTACAAGCATGGCAGCATGAATGATTCTTGCAGATGGACGCACGCAGTGAACTGCATAATACAAACTAACTAGAAATAAAGCGACTAGGAAGCCGGCGTATGAGTTTGAGTATTGGAATACCGACGAAAGGCGGTAGCCGTCATGTGCAAGCCATAGCGCATCCTTATAATAGAGTTGACCAAAAAGGTTGAGTAAACCAAATAGAACAATTAAATAAGAAGAGAGCATAACCGCGTATTCAATCGTTTTGCGGGTTAGCTTATTTTCTGCAAAATACAGAGCGCCTATGAATAAAGCAGCAAGTAGGAAAAATACGAGAGTCATAAACTTCGCATAATAGGTTGAAACCGCCTGTAATGATGACAACCAATAAATGAAGGGAAGCAGCATGACGGCAATCGACAAAATTCCGCGATAACTGTTCATCTGTGAGTTGCGATACACATAAAATGCAGTAAAGGCAAGCATCACGTAACCGAAGATGAGTGCTCCATAAATAGGGCCTTCAAAGCTTAATTCGTAGCCGTTAAACAATGCTCTCTCATAGGGGAAGATGACTAGAAATAGAGCGATTCCAATTGCCCCAATCCACCTCAAAAGCGCAAAATCAGCATTTAAAGTGTTCGTATTCCTTTTTGATTTGTTCCGTGCACTCATTCGTATGTACTCCTCATCCATCGTTATGTAGATATGAAACATTTAGCTTTATTTGTATTTTAACAAATGGGGGAGTAGATTACTATATTAGGACAAGCGATTTGTATGTAGTTTACAAATTTGTAGAATATGAGGTTTTGTCGAAATAGAGAGGGAATCGGAAAAATTCTACAATTTATTCGGTGTAAAGGTAGAATAAGGTGTTAATGTGGGAGGAATTTTGGTAAGATAGCAGGGGTAGATTAGTCAAGATTTTCGTTTAAAGAAATGAGGATATTAAGGATGGTTTTAAGCTTTCTTAGAGATTTTAAGAATATACAAAAGTTTATCTGGGAATTCTCAATACGCGATTTTAAAGCTAGATATTTAGGATCTTTTTTAGGAGTTCTGTGGGCATTTATACAACCAACCATTCAAATTATTATATATTGGTTTATTTTTCAGGTTGGATTTAAATCGGTGCCAATTGATAATTTTCCATTTATTTTGTGGCTAGTAAGTGCAATGGTCCCATGGTTCTTTGTGTCTGATAGTATACAAAACTCAACAAATTCGATAGTTGATAATAGTTATTTGGTGAAGAAGGTAGTCTTTAGAGTAAGTATTCTTCCCATAGTTAAAGTATATTCAGCTTTGTATATACATTTATTTTTCTTGATATTTATGATTGTAATGTTTGCGTTATACGGTTACTTTCCCTCGATCTATTCTTTACAGGTAATCTATTATTTAGCATCAGCAATTATTCTAGTAATAGGGCTCTCATGGATTACTTCATCATTAGTTATATTTCTAAAGGATGTAGGTCAGATTATATCAGTGATGATACAATTCGGTTTTTGGCTAACTCCCATTTTCTATTCTTTGAAAATGGTTCCTGAAAGATTTCATTTCTTTTTTAAGTTAAATCCCTTTTATTACATTGTACAAGGATATCGGGATTCTTTTATTTATCATAAATGGTTTTGGGAGTATCCAAATCTTACAATATATTATTGGTGTTTTACTTTAATTGTTTTAGTTGTAGGTACAGTTGTCTTTAAAAAACTTCGTCCGCATTTTGCAGATGTTTTGTAATAGAAAGGAACATGTAAATGAGCGATGAGTTTGTAATTGAAGTCCGTAATCTAACTAAAAAGTATAAATTGTATGACAAACCTTCGGATCGATTAAAAGAAGCATTAAATCCTGTGAAGAAAAAATATCATAAAGACTTTGGAGCTTTAAAAGATGTAAGCTTTTCATTGAAAAAAGGAGAAGCGCTTGGAATTATCGGTAAAAACGGATCTGGGAAGTCCACTTTGTTGAAGATAATTACAGGTGTTCTTACTCCTACTTCAGGAAGCGTAAATGTAAATGGAAGAATTTCGGCCTTATTAGAGCTAGGGGCTGGTTTTAACCCTGAGTATACTGGTCTGGAGAATATCTATTTAAATGCAACAATCATGGGAATTAGTAATGAAGAAGTGGATGCAAGATTAGATGATATTTTATCTTTCGCCGATATCGGTGAGTTTATAAATCAACCTGTCAAATCATATTCAAGCGGTATGTTTGCCAGATTAGCTTTTGCCGTTGCGATAAATGTTGATCCTGATATTTTAATTGTAGATGAGGCATTAGCAGTAGGTGACATTCATTTTCAAGCGAAGTGTTATCGTAAGTTTGATGAGTTTAAAGAGCAAGGCAAGACAATTTTATTTGTGACTCACTCATTAGACAGTATTATAAGATACTGTACTTCAGCTATTGTCTTGAATGAAGGAGAACTAATTAATCAAGGATCTCCTAAAGAAATGGTAGATATTTTCAAAAAAATTATAACTAAGAGTACAACACGTAATAATGTTAAAGACATAACGAAAGAATCCAATTCTAATTGGAAAGGTGAGATGGAGATACATCCTCATCGATTGGAATATGGCGACAAACAAATTGAAATTGTAGACTATGGCATATTCAATGAAGCAAATGAATTAAATACAACGTTACAAAGTGACGAAATGACTACATTTAAAATGAAAATCCATTTTCATCAAGATATTTCAAACCCAATCTTTGCGTATACGATTAAAGATGTAAAAGGTCTTGAAATAGCAGGTAGTAATTCTTGGTATGACAGTGTTCTGACTGGAGATTATAGACAAGGTGATGAAGTAATCGTTACTTTTGTTCATCAATTAAATTTGCAGCATGGAGACTATATGCTGTCATTAGGCTGTACAGGATATGTTGGGGATGAACTGGTTGTTTATCATCGATTATATGACGTTATTTTTTTTAGAGTTGTTTTATTTAAATCCATTGTTGGCATAACAAATTTAAATACCAATATTCATATCGAACGTTTGGGTTAGGGAAGAGGTTACTATGGAGCGGAATAGTGTGAAGTTAAACCTAAAATACTATAGTGGCAGTGATTATTATAGTGATGGTGACGTTGAAAATGAATTGCTAGAAATCGTTCAAAAATATGATTCATATGAAAGTATTCTTCAAGATAATAAGAGATGGCCCATACTTTATCACTTGTCTCCATTAAGGTGGAATTTATTGCAATGGTATCCATTTGAAAAAGAGTCTTCTTTATTGGAAATTGGAGCAGGCTGCGGTGCTTTAACGGGTCTATTTTGTAAACAGGTACATGATGTTACAGCGGTAGAATTGTCGAAAAAAAGAGCCGAAATCATTTCGCATAGATGTAAAAAACAAGAGAATCTAGAGATTATAGTTGGTAATATTGAGGATATACATTTTGAAAAAAAATTCGATTATATAACTTTAATAGGTGTATTAGAATACGCTGGAAAATATATAGACGGTGTACAGCCACACAAAAAATTTCTGGAATTAGTTAGATCCTTACTTAAACCGAATGGAATGTTAATAGTAGCCATCGAAAATAAATTTGGGTTAAAATACTGGGCTGGTGCTAGAGAAGATCATTCTGGAAAACTGTTCGAAAGTGTTGAAGGATATCTACAAAATGATGGTGTTAAAACATTCAGTAGAAATGAGTTAGAAGAACTTCTTTATGAATCCGGCTTATTGAGCAATCGGTTTTATTATCCGCTACCTGATTACAAGTTACCTAACAAAATATATTCAGATCTCTATCTTCCTAAGCCGGGCGATATAAGAACGACACCTAACTATGATCGGGACCGCTATCTATTATTTAATGAACAAAGCACATTTAACAATATTGTTGATAATAATCAGTTTCCGTTTTTCGCAAATTCTTTTTTAACTTTTTCTAGGCAAGGTGATGAATGATGGATATATTGTTTACGAAATATAATAGAGAACGCTTGCCTGAATTCCAGACAGAAACGATTATTTATAAAAAATCAGGTGTTTTTTTTACTCGTAAAAAAGCATTAAACCCTGAAGCGTTTCATCATATTAACCTAATGTTTGATAATTATAATACTTTAAAACATACAATGAAAGCAGTTCAGATAGCGAATTCTGAGCTTGATGGAGATTCCATTACTTTTGAATACTCAGATTCTCCATTATTAGAAAGCTATTTATATAAATCAATGTTAAATAATAATAAAAAATTATTTTTAAATTATCTTGGTATCTACAAGCAAATGATTCATAAACAAGATACGGTCTTTTTCGAAAACTATGAATCAGAACAATTGTTTGAAAATGTGTTCAAAAAGAAAGTGAATCTTCGGAATGTGTTATGTCTTAAGCCCATTAATATTGATTTAACATTCGATAATTTAACTTTTGACGGTGAACGATTGACAGTAATAGATTATGAATGGGTATTCAAATTTTACTTACCTGTAGAATTCGTAATGTTTAGAAGTGTTACAGAGTTTTTGAGCAAGTATGAGGGAAATTTACTTGGTTTTATTAGCATATCTGAAATATATACATATTTGGGCATAAAAGAGGAACACATTGAACAATTTAAGGAGATGGAAATTGGTTTTCAAAACTATGTATTCGGTGAATCAAGGCATTTTTCAAATGCATCAAAGGTGCAAAATAATGTTATTACTTTAGCTGATCTTGAGAATATCAACTTAAAACTGAAGCAAGATATTGAGCATAAAAACATTGAATTATTTAATAAAAATAGTGAATTAGAAGAAAGCTTTGTTTTACTTGGAAATATACATTCAAGAGCCGAAAGACTTGAGAAAACAATAGATGAGCAAATAGACCAAATCAAGGCATTGGAACTATTCATAACTGAGAAAAATCAATCTATTCTTAATAAAGAGGGACATATCCAACAACTGCTTATTCAAGAACGAGAATTAGAAAACATTTATAAATCAAGTGGTTGGCGATTATTAAAAACATATTATAAAACTCGGGACTCGGTTATACCCTCTAATAGTAAAGCTAGATTGGCTGTAAAACTTTTTTCGAGGTTTCTTAGAAACCCAAAATTGCTAATTAATAATTTAAATAAATCAAATTTAAAGAAACTGAAATATTACTTGAGTTCAGAAGAGGCTAGTCTAGTTGAGCATCGGATTGWTAGCTTTATGAATAGACACCAAATTTCGAGTGAACCTCAAATGCCAATTCAGTTGTTTAATAACTATGAGTATTCAAAACTGGAATTTGATTTTCAAGCAGATCCAGAGGTATCTATTATTATTCCAGTTTACAACCAGTTTAGTTATACTTACGCCTGCTTGGCATCTATATTAGAAAACACAAAAGGGTTATCTTACGAAATCATAATAGCAGATGATATGTCTACTGATGAAACTGTAAATATTGAGACATATATTAAAAATATTACGGTTATCCGAGATGGTGTTAATCGCGGTTTTCTTCTGAATTGCAATAATGCTGCAAAACATGCAAAAGGGAAGTATATCTTCTTTCTAAATAATGATACAAATGTTCAAGATCAGTGGTTAGATTATTTACTACAATTAATTGAATCAGACGATACCATTGGGATGGTGGGTTCGAAACTTATTTATCCGGATGGCAGACAGCAAGAAGCAGGCGGAATCATCTGGAACGATGCTAGCGGCTGGAATTTCGGAAGATTAGATGATCCAGATAAATCGGAATATAGTTATGTGAAAGAGGTAGACTATATCTCTGGTGCCGCTATTTTGGTTAGACATGATTTATGGCTTAAACTTGGCGGATTTGATGAACAATATGTTCCTGCATACTTTGAGGACACAGATTTGGCTTTTGCAATAAGAAGCCTTGGCTATAAAGTAATGTTGCAGCCTAGGTCAGTAATTGTTCATTTTGAAGGCATTTCTCATGGGACAGATACAGGTAGTGGAATTAAAAGCTACCAGGTCACGAACAAAGAAAAGTTTCTTCAAAAGTGGAAGGGCGAATTGAAGAGAGATCAATTTGCAAACGCGGAGCATGTGTTTTTAGCGCGTGACCGGTCTAAATATAAAAAAACAATTGTTGTAGTAGATCATTATGTTCCTCACTATGATAAGGATGCGGGAGGACGCTGTACTAATCTATATATGAAGCTCATGGTTTCAATGGGTTTTCGCGTGATTTTCATTGGAGATAACTTTTATAGACATGAGCCTTATACAAGTGAGCTCCAACAAATCGGAATAGAAGTCATATATGGAAATTGGTACGCTAAAAATATAAACCAATGGATCAAAACTAATGGCAGTTATATTGATTACGTCTATTTGAATCGACCTCATATATCAATTAAGTATATAGACACCTTTAAAATGCATACAAAAGCTAAGATTATTTATTTCGGTCACGATCTTCATTATCTCCGTGAAATGCGGAATTATGAAATAACAAAAAATCCGAGTCTATTAAAATCTTCTATGGAGTGGAAAGAGACCGAGTTTAAGTTATTTCATGCTGTAGATGTTATTCATGTTGTAGGCTCCTACGAACAAAAAGTACTTCAGGAGCAAATTTTAGATAAACCGATTAGGAATATTCCGTTATTTCCTTATGACAGCGTATATTCGGTGAATAGCCTAGTACCCGGGTTTTCAGACCGAAATGATCTCCTCTTTGTTGGCGGTTTTAATCATAAACCGAATTATGATGGTATCGTTTGGTTTATTGATCACATTTTACCTCTAATAAAGATGAGCATCCCTGATATCAAGTTATTTATCGTTGGATCAAATCCTCCAGATGATCTGATCCAAAAGCAATCTAGTAACATTATAATAACAGGTTATGTTACTGATAATGAATTAGAAAGATATTATGCTACTTCTAGAGTCGTCGTTGTTCCGTTGCGTTACGGTGCTGGAGTTAAAGGAAAAGTTGTTGAAGCATTGTATCATCAGGTACCAGTTGTAACAACCTCAATTGGAGCTGAAGGATTGCAAGAGATAGATGGTGTATTAACAGTCACGAATCATGAGAATGAATTTTCTAATGCTGTCATTAGAATATACAATGACGCTAATACATGGACTATAAATTCGAAGGCTTCAATAGGCTACGTTGAAAAATATTTTACTGTAGAAGCTGCAAAGGAAATCTTATCTTTAGACATCACAAATCAGGAGAATTCCTAATGATAAATGTAGTTTTGTGTGGAGGAAACGGGACCAGATTATGGCCCGTTTCTAGAACGCTTTATCCAAAACAATTTAATAAGTTCATGTCCAATCGTTCATTATTCCAGATGACTGTGGAACGTAATCATACGATCTGCGAAAATACGTTAATCGTTTCGAATGAAGAGCAATATTTTCTAGCCCTAGATCACTTAGATGAGCTTCAAATGAAAGAAGCTAAGTTTTTGCTTGAACCAGTGGGGAGAAATACGGCTCCAGCAATAGCACTTGCATGTTTGTCAGTGGATGAGGATGAATTGCTGCTTATAACACCATCAGACCATATCGTGAAAAATCAGGTGCAATACTATTCTTGCTTAGATAAAGCAAAACAACTGGCAGAAGATGGACATCTTGTGACCTTTGGAATTACGCCTGGATATCCTGAAATAGGCTATGGATATATTGAAGCGGATGGCAACAAAGTGCTTTCCTTTAAAGAGAAGCCTGATCGGAAGCTCGCCGAAACATATATACAACTCGGAAATTTTTATTGGAACAGTGGAATATTTATGTTCAAAGCGGGAGTGTTTCTGAAAGAGCTACAGATGCATGCTCCCGATATTTATAAAGCTTCTCTTACGGCATATGATAAATCATATAAACATCAGGGTATCTGTAGAATTCATTCAAATGATATGCAATCGATTCCAGCAGATAGCATAGATTATGCTGTTATGGAACGAAGCAGTATTGTAAAGGTTGTACCATCAAATTTCGGTTGGTCAGATCTGGGCAGCTTTGAAGCGTTGTATGATGAACTACCGCAAAATGAAAATGGTAATACGATTACAGAGCAGCATATTAGTATCAACTCTTCAGGGAACTTAATTGTTTCAAATGAAAGGATAGTTGCTACAGTAGATGTGGATGATCTCATAATCGTCGATACAGCGGATGCGCTATTGATTTCAAAGCAAGGGTCTTCACAAAAGGTGAAACAAATTGTTGATGAGTTGAAGAATAGAAAGTCAAATTTGAGTGACAATCATGTAACAGCATACAGACCGTGGGGCAATCACACTATATTAGATAAGTCGCAAAATTACAAAATAAAAAAAGTGGTTGTTAAACCAGGTCAAAAGTTAAGCAATCAAAAACACTTTCATCGGAATGAGCACTGGATCGTCGTTAGTGGAACGGCTCTAATTACGGTAAATGGCGAGCAGTCTTTACTTCGAACCAATGAATCAACGTTTATTAAAATGGGTGATGAGCACTTAGTGGAGAATCCAGGGAAAATAGATCTTCATCTGATTGAGGTACAGGCAGGGGAGTATGTTGAGGAAGATGATGTGGTCCGAAAGAATGGGAAAGTTCGGTGAAAATCATGAAAATTTTAAATGAAAAGATGAATATTATAGTAGTTTCAACAATATTGATTACATTGAGTGTGGTTTTCAATATAACTGCTATCAAAAATATATTGTTTGATGTTTATAAATGGCATATGGTTCAACCCGAAACTATTCAGGGGGGACTTGAACTAATCGTATTTTTTATTTTGATTGCTTTGATACTTATACATGTAAATAAAACTAGAGCATTATTTTTAGTACCCATACTTATGTTGATTTATTTGCAATTACATCAAGTTTTTCTTCCCGCGTTATTAGCTGTATTATACTTTGAGATGATAATATCGATTGGGCATTTTGTGTGGAGGATATTTAAAAATAATAAACAATTGATTACACTCGACACCTATATTCAATTGTTTATTTTCGGTTTTGTCACATGGTGTCTTTTTGCAATAGTTTTATCTGCATGTGGGTTTGGTGAATTTAATCATTTAAGAATAATGACAATTGGCTTGTACATATGCAGTCTTTTTAAGGGAGTATATACTCCACTTTCTTTTTATATACTGAAAAATGCCTACAGTGTCAGTAAGTTTAGTAAAGTTGGTTTATCTTTTGTGCTAACTATAATAATGATGCAATTTGCCAAGACAAATAGAGCATTAGATTATGATTCATTGTGGTATGGATTGAGACCTGAACAAGTTCTTATTGGGAACAATTCTTTTTTCGATAATATTGGAATGGTTATGGCTGTCCACTATTATCCAAAGTTGTTCGAATTATTCGCTGTTCCCCTCTCTGATATTGGTGACTATAGCTTTGTACTGTCAGTAAATATTCTCTTTTATGCATTTGTGCTGATAGTTATATTCTTGTTTAGTAGATATGTAACCAATAATAGTAATTATAGTGTTTTGATTCTTGCACTATTGGCAAGCGTTCCAGCAATTGCGAATATGGCTTCAACAGCTAAAACAGATATTTTTTCTGTTTTCTTTATAATAGCTGCAGCATATTACTTATGGATTTGGAATAAAGATAATCACTTATTTCCATTAATATTAGGACTCTCATCATCCATCTTATCGTTAGGCGGGAAAATCACAAGTGTAATGTATATTCCGCTGTTAATATTCGGATTTGTATTGCTCTTTATAGTTAGAAAGATTAAAGATAGAAAACTGAAAGTAATAGAAGTCTTTAACGAAAAAGTATTAGGGTGTTATTTGCTTCTCTCATCCGTATTTATTATATTAGCAATTTGTTATAGGACTTATAAATTAACAGGCTATCCTTTTTATCCGTTACTAGGTAGCCTTTGGGCCAAATTAGGTTTTCAAATTAAGTATCCTTTTCTAGGATCCAATAGCGAGTTCTTTTTAAGCGATGATAAAAGCTTGCTGCATCATTGGGCTAAAATATTATTTGATCCACAGGGATATAACCATTATGTTATGGTATGGCCTAGTAATTTATACTTGTTTGTTTGGATAATTAGTTTAATAGTTATACTCTCATACTATAAAAAAATGAAGCTTAAAGAGTATTCGTTATTCATTGTTTTTTTACCCATTATGCTTTCAGGAATATATAATATCTCTACGTTGCCTTATGGAGGGGACGGTAACTATTACATTCCTGTAGTAGTGTTTACTTTGATTGCATTTTTTGTGTTGATTAAAGTAATATCGCAGAACATTAGAAAAGTTATCATTATTAGTATGATAATGTTTATCCCAGTACAATCCTATGTGATGATGGTTTCACATTTTTCATGGAGTTACGGAACATCTAAATTTTCTTCAGATATAACACAGTCGAATTTAGAATCGTACGATACCAAATTGAAGTTATTCGAGGGTGAAGGAATATTAGAGATTGAAACATATTTATCGCAGAAAAATGAAACAGCAAACTGTATAAGTTTTTTGCGTCCTACTGGAGGCCAAGAACAACTTTTGAATCAATTATCGTGTAGATATGAAGATATACCTCATATGAGCTCTAGGTATGGTAACTCTGAATTATTTAGTTCTAGTGAAGAGTTTAAAAAGTATTTAGAGTGGGCTAATGTGAAATATATAATTATGCCAAAAGGCGATGTTGAAGGCTATGAAGGAGTGAAGGCTATTATTAATGGTTTTGAGCAATCTCCAAACACAAAGAGAGTTGATACATCAAATTATTATTTATTGGAAATCGATCAAAGAGACATTGAAAGTATTACGGGAATTACGAATTCTTTTGATACTGCTAAGTTATTAGAGGGATGGTATCCAAAAGAATCAAACTACAGATGGATTGCAAAAGAAGCTAATGGAGTCTTTAAAAGTGGAATGGAAGGAACGTTAATTATCAAAGGAATAGTTCCTGATATTTTTGACAATATAGAATTATCAGTACAAATCAATAATCAAGAAAAAAAAATATGGACTCTAAAAAAAGGAGATTTCACAGTAGAAATAAATAAAGAAATACCGTTAGTTACAGATGTAGACTTGACTATTTCATTAAATAAATCATTTATCCCAAAAGAAATTGGGAGAAATGAGGATAGTAGAGAATTAGGAATTGTTATTAAAGACTTAATATTTAAATAATGAATATGCTTATTATATCGAATAAATTAACCATGGGGTGTTACTTTGAATTACGTAATAAGTTTTTTAAATCGTTATCCTCTTAGAATGTCAATATTTATTATGATCATAGTTCTACTCGTAATTTATAATCCTATACTCTTAGGAAACTTGTGGTTAAAGTGGGATGTTTATGATGCTGCTTTTCCTCTTTCTGTAGCAGTGTCTGACGCATTAAAAGAAGGACAATTACCGCTGTGGGAACCATTTGTTTATAGAGGTGTCCCTCTATCACATTTAATAGGTGTATCAGTATGGTCACCGATAACAATTGTTTTTGGACTTATTGGTTATACACAGTATATAATGCAACTTCAATATGTAATACTTATATTATTAGCCGCGATTTTTATGTATATGTCTTTGTATATATCAGTGAAAAAACCTTGGCTTTGTATGGTTGGCGGTATCGCTTATGCTACTTGTGGCCAATTTGTAAGCAATGCGCAGCATCTAACTTTTTTAGTGGCAATGGTATTATTTCCTTTATTGCACTTCTCATTTAGAATGTGGGTCAAGAATCATCAAAGTAGTAAAAGTATAAAATTTTCTATATTAATTGGTGTAACCTTAGGTTTAATTATATTAAATAATTATCCTCCATTTATTTTTTTAAGTGTTTTATTCATTTTAATTGAGTATGTTTTTATTATTAAGCATCTATTTTCACATGAAAATAAATTGAAAATATTAATCAGTCATATCAAAAGTGCACTTATTGTTTTCTTCGTTGCATGTTTATTTGGTTTAGTTAGTATTTATACAACTCTTGAAATAGTAGGGAAAATTACTAGAGAGGAAATACCATGGGAACTAGCTACAGGCGCTTCCTTAAATCTATGGCACTGGTTAGGGTTCATATCGCCAGTATTTATACAATTAATTCATACCGCAAGACAAGATATTAATTTATCAATGACTAATGTCTATATTTCACTTCCTATTTTGATATTTGCGTTCTCCAAAAGACCGAACAAGAAAAATGAATATTTTCTCGTATTTATAATCATTCTTTCTGTGTTACTAACTATGGGGGATAATGGATTTATTTATAGACTTTTTTATGAGTTGGTTCCTAGTATGAGTTCATTTAGATTTCCTGCTGGACTTAGATACCTTTATTTTTATTATTTGATTCTATTGGCCATAGGGAATATAGAGCAAATATATAACGTTAATAAAATAGAGGCATTTAATTTATTCAAGAGAATTACTAAAATTTTTACATGGGTGTTTTGTGTAATCACAATTTTCTTTATATTAATCTACATATTAAAAATTAATACAATTAACATTCCTAGATTTACACTATCTGAGCTAGGAATCACTACTGTGATACTACTAATAATTTCACAACTATATTCTCATGTGAAAGTAAAAGCGTTTATGACAATAATATGTATTTCGACAATAATATTTAGTTTTATTGGTGTATTTAGAAATGAGGAATATACAATTGGAGTTAAAGAACGTCCTCATGCTTTTAAAGAAGAAATTAAAGAGCTATATAATAATTCTGCTCCAGTAAAAATTGATAATAAATTCACAGTAGCGTACCCAAACGTAATGGGTTATACAATATTTACAAAACAATTTCAAACAGGGGGGTATGTAGGCAGTTTTGAGCTGAATAAATTTACTGAGGCATATCAAAGCAATAAATTACCGATTGAGAATAATCCGGTAATTTATGCAGTAGATAATAAATCAGTATATGAAACTCTAGATGGACAACTAGATGTTACAGATGAGTCCTCTAAAATGGCACCTTCTTATATTGATTATAGCCCCAATGAACTCTCGATTGAGATAAACATGGAAAATGACGGATATGTAATACTTCAACAAACATATTTCAAAGGCTGGAAAGTTAAGGTTAATAATGAAAATACTGATCTTAAAGAGTTTGTAGGAGGAATATTCGGGACAAAAGTGAATGCTGGAAGTAACCGTATAACGTTTGAGTTTAAACCGATAAATACAATAGTTACAGCATGGATTTCTTTTGTTTCATGGATTTTGCTATCTATTTATGGAGTTTACTTAATTTATAAGCGTATTAGTAACTGTAAATGATAACAAGTGGAAAATTAACGTAATATTCCAGTTGTATAATAGATTGAAAAAGAAGTGCCTTTCGTTCCGAAAGGGGAATAAAAAACATCTTAAGATGTGCTTGTTGATTTCATTGTTCCATTTAGGTCTTAGAAGACTATAAACGTTGCGATGGAGACACGGATCATCAAGTGACTACGGATATGGAGTAGTCATAAGAGCGTATGATTAAGAACTGCGATTTAAAATTGTATACAAGAAAGATGATTTACTACAGCTTTCTAATTGGAGGTAAAGCGGTTAAAGCTTCTTTTCAAACCATGGATTCGATTTATATTTCTCGACCATGTGTGCTTTGATACGGTTTCGACCTCTACCTCCAGTTAGGGTACTAAATAGTAATTAAGTGCATTCTATTCAATTGTTTGGTACAGCTGTGAAAAGAATGAAAGAAAACATTTTACGAGGGGGATTAAAGTGATTGCTTCTAGAGTGATTGATATAAAAGAACTAGGCGATGAAAGAGGTTTACTAACCGTAATCGAAGAAAATAATACGATACCCTTTGAAATGAAGCGTATATTTTATATTTATGGTACTGCAGCAGGTGTGCGTCGTGGATATCATGCACATCATAGAACTAGACAAGCTTTAATATGTGTATCAGGTAGTTGCAAAGTCTATTTGGATAATACGAATAGAAAGTCGGATATTATTTTGGATTCTCCTACAAAAGTACTTCTTCTTGAGCCAAATGATTGGCACGAAATGTATGATTTTTCTACTGATTGTGTGTTGCTAGTACTTGCATCAGAATTGTATGACTCAAATGACTATATTAGAGACTATTCTGAATTTGTTGAGGTGTACGGTACATGAACAACTTTTATGCTCATCCGCATTCGATTGTTGAAACTGAACGTATTGGTGGTGACACTAGAATTTGGGCGTTTGCGCACATTCTTCCTGGTGCTGAAATAGGTTCAAACTGTAACATAAATGATCACACATTTATAGAAAACGATGTGATCATTGGTAATAACGTCACTGTTAAGTCAGGAGTATATATCTGGGACGGTGTAACTGTTCATGATAATGTATTTATTGGTCCCAATGTAACATTTACCAACGACTTGAAACCTCGTTCAAAACAATATCCAGACAAATTCTTGAAAACAATTTTGGAGGAATGGGCATCAATTGGAGCTAACGCTACAATAATTGCTGGAAATACAATTGGTAAGTATGCAATGGTTGGTGCTGGCTCAGTGGTCACTAGTGATATTCCGAATAATACTTTGTGGTTTGGAAATCCAGCTCGCTTCAGAGGATATATTTGTAATTGCGCTGAAAAGCTGGATGACAGCTTGATTTGTCCTTCTTGTTCAAAAAAATATATTATGATTGATGGTATGATTAAGGAAATACAATAATTTGAAGAAATAGGTGATAGTAGTGATTCCGTTTCTTGATTTGAAAAAAATTAATTTGCGTCATGAAGAGGCAATTCTAAATAGTATGAGTAAAGTACTCCACTCGGGCTGGTACATCTTAGGGGAAGAGGTTAAGGCGTTTGAAGCTAGTTTCGCTGAATATTGTGCTGTAAACTTTTGTTTAGGTGTCGCAAATGGATTAGATGCTCTGGAGTTGATTCTTAGAGGCTATGATATTGGACCAGAAGATGAAGTTATTGTTCCTTCTAATACATACATTGCCTCTATGTTATCCATTTCAGCAAATGGGGCTACTCCTGTTTTGGTTGAGCCTAATATTTCAACATACAACATAGACCCTGATAAAATTGTGGAAAAAATCACACCAAAAACGAAGGCCATACTCGTTGTACACTTATATGGACAAACTTGTAATATGGAATCAATTAATCAAATAGCCCGTAAATATAACTTGAAGGTTATTGAAGATTGTGCGCAAGCTCATGGTGCTGTGTATCGAGAGAGAAAGACAGGGAATTTAGGAGATGCTGCTGCATTCAGTTTTTACCCTGGGAAAAATCTCGGAGCATTAGGAGATGGCGGTGCTATCACTACAAATGATAAGGAACTGTATGAGAAACTATATGCGTTAAGAAATTATGGTTCACATAAAAAATACGAGAATTTATACAAAGGATATAACAGCAGATTGGATGAGTTCCAAGCTCCGATTTTGAAAGAAAAATTATTGTATTTAGACCAGGACAATGATTATAGAAGAAAAATTGCATCCTATTATTTAGAAAACATAAATAATGAGCATATTGTATTACCTCACGTGGAGGATAGAACTGATTCTCATGTATGGCATGTATTTGTAATTCGAACAGTAGAGCGTCAAAAATTCATTAATTATATGAGCGAAAACGGAATACAAACGATGATCCATTATCCAATTCCTCCTCATAAGCAAGAGGCATATCAAGAATGGAAAGACTTAAGTTTCCCTATTTCGGAAAAGATTCATTCTGAAATTGTAAGCATACCGATAAGTCCAGTAATGGAACATAAGKATGTTGAGAAAGTTGTGGAGGTCATGAATGAATACAGAGCACTTTAAATTATCTATTGTAGTGCCTGTTTACTATAATGAATTAAATATTCCTCACACGATTCCAAGATTACAGAACTTGCATAATATATTACCAAACTGTGAATTAGAATTTATATTTGTGGATGATGGATCAAAAGATAACTCTCTACGACTCTTATTGGAAGCTAGAGAAAAGGACTCTCGTATTAAAGTTGTAAAGCTAAGTCGAAATTTTGGTTCTATGGCTGCTATTCAGGCTGGACTACGCTATGTTACTGGCGATTGCGTAGGAATTATATCTGCTGATTTACAAGATCCGCCAGAGCTATATGAAGATATGATTAAGGAATGGAAGTCAGGTAAAAAAGTTATTCTTGCAACAAGGTCAGATCGTGAAGAATCTTTCTCTCAGAAAATGTTTTCAAACAGCTATTATTTTTTACTGGAGAAGTTCGCATTAAAGGGCTATCCAAAAGGTGGATTTGATTTTCTTTTAATTGATAAACAAGTCGTTCAAGAAGTGTTGGATATTAATGAAAAGAACACAAATATTATGAGTCTGATTTATTGGTTAGGACATGATAGAGAGTATGTTCCATATGTACGACAAGAGAGAAAACTCGGAACATCAAGATGGACCCTATCCAAAAAAATTAAATTGGTTATAGATTCTTTTGTGAGTTTTTCTTATACACCAATTCGATTTATGTCTGCTATAGGGTTTATTACTGCAATGCTTAGTTTTTTGTATGGAGTATTTGTAGTTGTTGGAACGGTGTTTGGTATGATAGAACTACAAGGTTGGACAACAATTATAGCGCTCATTACCTTTTTACTTGGTATAATTATGATTATGTTAGGTATTATTGGAGAGTATCTTTGGAGGATATTGGATGAAAGTAGAGCCAGACCGTCATACATTGTGGATGAAAATTACGAATAAGGTATTTTTAAAATATGTATTAAGTGGCGGCATTAATACGATTTCTACTTATATCATTTATTTAATATTGTTGAAGGTAACTAATTACAATGTATCGTATTC
>NZ_JBFTSN010000057.1:0-26760 GCF_056400045.1 Paenibacillus sp. 01L418 | reverse complement strand
GAGTCCGCTAAAATATCGAATGTCTGTGCGAGATGATAGTCTCGTCATGAATGGCCGCTGTCCGGATCATGTGGATCCAAGCTATTATTGTACCGATAACCCAATCGTATATAAAGAAGAAGTGGAAAGTGAGGCTATTCGCTTTGAGGCGGGGCTAACCRCAACAGCGGATGGTGGAATGATAGAGCTGGATGATAGYGGTCTTCATGTCAGTAAAGCCTCTTCGGTTATACTTATATGGACTGCTGCATCTAGCTTTAATGGTTATGATAAGTCGCCTACTCATGAGGGGAAGAATCCGTCCGAGGAGGTTGCAAGACGATTATCGCTAGCGGCAGCACAGTCCTATGATTTGCTGAAGGATAAACATCTTGCCGACTACAAGCCTTTGTTTGATCGTGTCCAATTGCAATTAGATTCGGCTTCATCGGAACATGAATCAGAGATACCAATTAATAAACGGATTAGGATGCACGGAGCTGATGATCATGGACTCATAGAGCTATTTTTCCAATATGGACGATATTTGCTTATTGCCAGCTCTCGGAAAGGAAGTCAGCCGGCTAATCTTCAAGGGATATGGAACCGAGAAACGAGGGCGCCGTGGAGCAGCAATTGGACGCTGAATATTAATGCGCAAATGAATTATTGGCTTGCAGAGACCTGCGGATTGCCTGATTGTCACGACCCATTATTTGATTTGATTGACAGTTTGAAAATTAAAGGAAGTGAGACAGCCAAGGTGCATTATGGCATAAGAGGCTGGACAGCTCATCAAAATACTGATATTTGGGCACAAACAGCGCCTGTAGGCGACTATGGGCATGGTGATCCAGTCTGGGCACTATGGCCGATGGCGGGAGCATGGCTATGCAGTCATTTATGGGAGCATTATTTATTTGGTGGTAGTCTCCTATTTCTTAAAGAGCGTGCATATCCGATTATGAAGCAGGCGGCTCTGTTCATAAGTGATTATTTAACGGAGGATCATCAAGGCTCGTTAGTCACATCGCCTTCCACTTCTCCCGAGCATAAATTCAAAAATCCTGCGAATGGCAGCTTAGTTGGTGTGTCGACGGCAAGCGCTATGGATATGGAACTTATTTGGGAGCTGTTTACAAACTGCGTTAAAGCTGCAGAAGTGCTACAGGTGGATGAGGAGTGGCAGAAGGAGCTGCTCAGCAAGAGAGATAAGTTAGCTCCGCTTCGAATCGGAAGAGGAGGCAGACTCCAAGAATGGTCTGTTGATTTCGATGAAGAGGATCCCCATCACCGCCATGTTTCTCATTTATATGGCGTTTATCCGGGCAGTCAATTTACGAAAGATCACGATAGTGACTTGTTCAAGGCAGCTCGTCGCTCTTTAGAAATTCGGGGTGATGAAGGAACAGGTTGGAGTCTCGCATGGAAAGTTGGACTATGGGCACGCTTTGGCGAAGGCAACCGTTCTCGTAAATTAATTAGTCATTTGCTGCGAATTGTTGATGAGAGGGACCCAGATAGAGGGCATACTGGAGGAGTTTACCCGAATCTTTTCGATGCTCACCCTCCATTTCAGATTGATGGAAACTTTGGGGTAACGGCTGGCATTGCTGAAATGCTGCTGCAGTCACATGCAGGGAAGCTGCAACTGCTGCCGGCTTTGCCGGATACTTGGCAGACGGGAAGCGTAACAGGCTTGCGTGCGCGCGGCGGATTCGAGATAGGGATAGAATGGGCAAGCGGTAGGCTTTCGCAAGCCAAGCTTGTTTCAAAGCTAGGACGCAATTGTACGATAGATGCTGAAGTAGAAATTGAAGCTATCAATAATGGAGTAGTTATAGCTAAGTCGGAGCAGCATATTAAGAAAATTTCTTTTCCTACAGTTGCAGGTGAACAGTACATAATTAGACCAATTTCTGCTTTGTGATATCAAGCTTAATGATCAGACAATTTCCGGACTTTTTATGTAAAAGGATTTCGCAAGAAAATGGATAGGAATAGCAAGTTAATCATTTAATCTTCTAAATAGGATGAAAAACATTCCGTCCCCCTTGCATTTGAGGGTTGCCGAGCATAAACGAGTCACGATTTGAATAAAAAACATTGATGAGCAGGTGCTACGGTAACCTGCTCTATTTATTGAGCTAACGGAAGCTAGTATGAGGCAGCGTACGTGCCCTTTTTCTCGAAAATTTACGATCTCATGAGTGACTTTTTTAACATTTGATGTCCATTCCAGAATTTGCAGATAGGAAATCGATATATTCGAGGGGGGGTTTAGCTTTTGACGATTTATCAAAGTTCCATCTTTTTATATAAAGGAGGGAGAGTGTGCTGGGCAAATGGGAGAACACTTAGATCCGAATGCTGGAGTGGGTTCGTGCCGGGTGCCGAGGGGGAGTAAAGCTGGCTTTAACCAAGTTGTTCGGAACAAAAAACGGAAATCGTACAGGGGTGGGAGCGCAACCGTTTCATGCCAGGGGATACATTGCGCGGGTGGAAGTGGTGACGGTACTGCTGGGAATTTTGAATTTATGGGAGTTGAACTGAATATGAAAGCTTTAATTATTTCGGATATTCACAGCAACGTCTATGCATTGGAATCGATCCGCAAAGCAGAACAAGGCTGTGACTTAATCTATTGCGCGGGAGATCTCGTAGACTACGGTCCTTTCCCGCGGGAAGTTATCGAATGGGTGCATAAGAACGATGCAATTTGCGTTCGCGGCAACCACGACGACATTATTATTGACCTATACCGAAACGGCAATAGAGGTCATGATGTGGCGGAGGATAGTATCAAGTGGGCACATTGCAATGCAAGGCTGCTCGGTGAAGCGGAAATTTCCTTCCTAGAAAGCATACCAGTCTACCGCACATTCGAAATGGATGGCTATCGTTATACGATGCAGCATCTGTACGACAACTATTTGACGATTGACAGCTTGCCCAAGTACGACGCTTTCTGGGAGGAACGCAGTGGCGAGACAACAGAGGACACAGGAGATCGCCGCATTATATTCGGACATACGCATCGCAGATGCATTCATTATTTGAGCGACACCAGTTTGTGGCTGAATCCGGGAAGCGTGTCCTACCGCCGTCGCGACGATCCGTCGAAAGAAGCGCACTATTTCACGATTACCGATGGCAAAATTGCAATGAAAAGTCTTGTCTATGACCGCACGCCTCTGCTTGAAGCAGCACAAAAGTTGCTGTTGAAGGAAGAAGAGATGAAGGTTGCATACTTTTTTTTCGGTTAAGCGGGCTGGTAAACAGGCAGCTGCAAAGGGGACGTATCCACGATTTGATATCGGGATACGTCCTTTCGCATGTTTTGTCCACCGCAGGTTGCGATTTACAGGTTGCAAGGCGATAATTTTCGCTATTTTTGAGCCTCAGTTTACTTTTTTATGATTGTTTCATTTTTTTACACTATGGCATGGGAAACGTATCTTTCATAATAGAGGTTGTGAAGTTGCTGATATGATCCTGCAAAGGCTGCGGATCATATCAGCCTATTTAATAGGAAGCAGGTGGGAAGATGACTACTATTTATTGGGTGTCGAGCAGCGACGAGTTGGCGGCAGCCATGGGCCGGGCAGAACCTGGTTCCACGATCTTGTTGGCAGACGGCGTTTATGAGCGGAATGAAGACTATATCATTGAAGGCAAAGTGGGATCGGACACCGCCATATTAAGCATTCGCGCTGTCAATAAAGGAAAAGCGACGATAGCTGGCGAATCAAGTATACGCATCTTGAACTCTGCTTATGTAGAGGTATGGGGGCTGCTATTCCAGGTCGAGCAGCGCGAATCTATCATTCTGGACGGTTCGCGGCATGTGAGGATTGCGCGGAATAGATTTGAGCCGCGACAGGTTGGGGCGGAGTACAGCCTGCTGTCTGTGGTGGGAAGCGGCAGCGGCTGGAACCGAATCGAACGCAACGAGTTCGGGCCAAAGGCCGACCTTGGACCGCTCGTCATTTTTGATGGCGACGGGGAACAAATTTCGCAGCATGATGTTATCGAATATAATTATTTTCATCATATAGGCCCACGAGTCGTCAACGGGCTTGAAGCGATCCGGCTCGGCTTGTCCGGAATCTCTCTCTCGAACGGTTATATTACGATTCAACACAATCTGTTTGAAAATTGCGACGGAGAGCCCGAGATTATTTCGGTAAAAAGCTGCTATAATACAATTCGGTACAACACATTCCTTAACTCCGCCGGCCAAGTGACTGCGCGGCACGGACATGGAAACCGTTTTCATCACAATGTGTTTATCGGTGATGGCATGAAGGAAGAGATGGGCGGGTTTCGCATTTACGGCAACGACCATCACATTTTTGATAATTATATGGAAAACTTGACGTTGGATGCGCTGCTCGTTGACGGCGGTAACTACGATGGGGGTCCAGGCGGCTATCCGGAGGCGCCGACGCAGCAGGAACTGAGGAAACATTGGCGCGTCTATCGCGCGCATGTCGTGAATAATACGATTGTGAATTGTCGTCATGGTATTACGCTGGGCAAGCGGATTCCTTATGCGCCTGAGAATTGTGTAATCGCTTACAACCGTGTATGCGGCAAGGAGCAACAGGCCATATATGAATACCGGCCGTCTCCGGCGGTATGTATCAACAATCAGAAAGCGGAAGTCGAGGATATTCGTTGTCCGGCCATTCTAACAAGAATTGACGTCGGTCCCGACTCCGACTAAAGCTAACATGGAGGAGAACCTATGGCCCAAACTCGAAACCGGTGGACGATCTATCTAAAGCAGCTCCGGCACAAAAATCGCAGCGTATTTCTGACCTGGATGCTTTCATACATTTCGGTGCTGCTCGTGCCCATTCTGATCAGCGGCGTTATATACGGCGCGACGCTGAACGTTGTAAAGGCCGAAATTAACCGCGCCAACCAATCCATTCTTGTTCAGATGGAGCAAGCCATAGATAGCCAGTTCAAAGGAATCGAGAGCCTAAGCCTCGAGGTGAGCCTCAACAGGCGAATCGCATCATTTATTTCTGCCGATCCCATTTTGTCTGATTCAGATCACTACGAAATATACCAAATCGCCAATGATTTGCGCGTATATGAAATTGCTAACGATTTTCTTGAAGGCATTTATATTTATTACAAAAATAGCGATACGGTCATCGCCCGCAACAACCGTATGAACATCGAAGCGTTATACGACCATATCCGCCTTGAAGAGCAAATGCCGTTCCAGTCGTTTCAAAAATATTTTGACCAATGGTACATTAAAGGCTACCACTCGGTTGTTGTATCTGAAGAGAATGAGTGGAGGCCTACGGTCATGTATGCCCAAAATGCGACATCAACGATCATGAATCAGCCGGGAGCTGTCTTGCTATTTATGATTGACCGCAGCAAGCTGCTGGAGCAAGCGTCGGTGCCTGAGGAAGGCACTATCTTTATTTTGGATGAAGACAATCGGTTCATTGCGTCTACGGGCGAGTCGCTGGCGGAACCTGCTCTAAACTACAGCGATATGCCGGAAGAATCAGGGCAACTGGAGATCGAGGCTTCCGGTCGCAGGCTTGTTGCATCCTATACAACCTCCTCCATTACGGGATGGAAATATGTGATGACGCTTCCGGCGGGCGTATACCACCAGAAGATGAACGTAGTAGAGCAATTGACGAACGCAAGCATCTTGCTTTGCCTTATTATTGGCGGTGGCGTGACGTATTGGCTGCTCAAGCGGAACTACCTGCCGATTCATGCGCTCATTCAGAGCTTGTCGTTCAAGGCTGGTGTTACATTCGATCGCGGCTCTAATGAATACTCCTTTCTGGAGCAGGCGCTGAGCAGCACCTTCCATGAGAAGGAGGAGCTTCATAACAAGCTGAATCAGCATAACAATACACTCAGATCGCATTTCCTGCAGCGGTTGCTGAAAGGGCAGCTCGACAGCCATATCCCGCTGCACGAATCGTTCTCAGCCTATGATCTGCGCTTCCCGCTGGGCGGATTTTCTGTTATCTTGCTGCGCATCGAGCATTTCGGCAAGTTCCATCGGAAGGATGAGGATCAGGTACATAACAAGCGGTTGCTGCACTTCCTGATCGCCAATGTGGTCGAGGAGGTTGCGCGAAAGTCCGTCAACGCCTATGCGGTAGAGCTGGACCAGGAGCTGCTCGCCTGCATCGTCAACCATCAGCTTGTTTCGCCGGTGGAGCAGCGGGGGGAGCTGGAGCACATCGCGGAAGAAACGATGTCGTTCATCGCAAGTCATGCCGATGTCCAGTTGACCGCTGCCTTCAGTGCACAGCAGGAGGGCGAATATGGCATCTTCCAGGCGTTTCAGGAAGCGGTCGAGGCGATGGAATTCCGTATCATTGCAGGCAGCGGGGGCATTATTCATTATGCGGACCTGAGCGGCAGCGACAACCAGGGGACTGCTCCTGGTGGTTATTTTTATCCTCTCAAGGCCGAGCAGCAATTGATCGTTATGGTTCGCGAAGGCCAGCTCGAAAAGGCGAAAACGTTTGTCGGGGAGATTGTTCAGAAAAATGTTACGACAGAGCCGTATCCTTTCCATACAGCGAAATGTCTCATGTTCGATCTGATGGCAACGCTGCAAAAAGTAATTGGAGAAATCCGCATCGCGGGCAAGCCGGATATGCCTGACGGAGTGCGCGCCATAGAACGCCTGATGCAATGCCAGACGGTTGGGGAGATGCGCAGCCAGCTATACGATATGCTGGAGCTTTTGTGCGGCTACGTTAATAATAACCGTGAATACTGCAGCAATCCGCTAATCGATAAGGTCATGAAATATGTTAACGAGTATTACCAAGACGAGAACCTGAACATTTCGATGATCGGGGAAGCCTTCTCCATGACGCCGTCGTATGTTTCCAAATTGTTTAAGGATCTTGCGGGCGAATCTCTGCTCGACTACATTAACAAGACGCGGCTGGCGCAGGCCAAATTGCTGCTTACCAGTGAGAAATATAATGTCAGCGAAATATCGCTGATGGTCGGTTACAACGATGTGAATACCTTCCACCGCATATTTAAAAAGTTCGAAGGCATTACGCCCGGGCGCTACAGGGAAGTCAAGTAGCTCTCGGGCTTTTTTTCAAGAAAAAGCGGTTAACTTGCGGTTTTGCTACCCTCATTTTTGAGAAATTGCAGTATATTTGAGGTTTTGACAATGGTTTGTGGCACTGAATTAGCGTTACGATGAAAGCGTATTCACACCAACATATTCGATACGAAAAGAACGGAGGGGCACAATGGCGAAAAATCGAAACGGCAAGATRCACAAAGGGCTGCAGCTTACACTGGGGATCACAATGGTACTCTCATTGTTGTTAACCGCATGCACGAGTAATGGGGGCTCCGGCAACAAGGACAAGACAGAGCCAACTCAAAGCGCCGTCAGCAATACGGGCGGCAATGACGAAAGCAAAGGCAACGAGGGAGCGAATAAGCCGGTTTATCCGCTGGATGCCAAAGATACGTTCTCGTACTGGGCTCCAATCAACGGAAACCTGATTACATTTACAACGAATCTGGCGGAAGCGCCAATCGGGAAGGCGATTGCAGAAGCTACCGGCGTGAAAGTAACCTACATCCACCCGACCGACGGTCAAGCGGAAGAGCAGTTTAATTTGTTGCTGGCTTCCAGCAAGCTGCCGGATGTGCTGGAGTACGACTGGAGCATCTATCCAGGTGGACCAGAAAAGGCGATTGCAGACGGGGTTATCGTACCGCTCAACGATTTGATCGATAAATATGCGCCTAATCTAAAGAAGATGCTGGAAGCTGATCCGGATCTGGATAAAATGGTGAAAACCGACAGCGGCCAATATTACGCCTTCCCGATGGTACGCAACTCGGAAGGCGTAGTCTTCCGCGGACCAATGCTGCGCAAAGACTGGCTGGATGAGCTGGGGCTGCAATTGCCTGTGACGATAGATGATTGGCATAAGGTCCTAACGGCGTTCAAAGAGAAAAAAGGCGCCGCAGCACCGCTGACGGCACTATACGCGAACAAAATGAATTTACAGGATGCGTTTTTCGGCGCATACAAAACGTCGCACGGCTTCTATATTGACGATCAGGGCAAAGTGAAATACGGTCCGTTAGATCCGCAATACAAAGATGTTTTGACGTTGTTCCGCCAGTGGTATTCCGAAGGGCTGATTGATAAAGACTTTCCAATCGTCGAGCGCAACACGCTGGATAAGCGGTTTCTGAACGGCGAGTCCGGCGCAACTGTTTACCTGCTGGGCGGCGGCATGGGCAAATGGCTGGAGTCCGGCAAAGCACAAAATCCGGATTTTAATCTCGCAGCGGCTCCTTATCCGGTATTGAAAGCAGGCGAAAAACCATTCACCGGACAGCGCGATTTCAAATATAACCCGAAAGCAAGCGCGGCCGTGACGACATCAGCGAAAGACCTGGAAACGATCGTAAAATGGCTGGATTTCGCATTTAGCGAGCAAGGAACCATGATGTACAACTTCGGCGTTGAAGGCGAAAGCTACACGATGGACAACGGCGTCCCGAAATTTACCGATATGATCGTGAAAAACGAAAAGTACACTTCGCAGCAGATGCTGGCGCAATATACAGTTCCGAATGGCCCGTTCCCGATGCATGAGCAAAAATCGACCAACACGTTTCCGCAACAGGATGAGGCGGTCAAGGTTTGGTCGGAGACCGATGCGGAGAAACATATTTTGCCCGCGTTCATTACGCCTACTGTAGATGAGAGCAAGAAGGTAGCGCAGACGATGACGGCAATCAACACGTATCTGGAAGAAATGTTTATCAAATTTTTAATGGGCAACGAACCGCTCGACAAGTTCGACAGCTTCGTGAAGCAGCTGGAAGATATGGGCATTCGCGATGTAATCGACATCTATCAAGGTGCCTTGGAACGCTACAACAAAAGATAACTCCATGTATCGTCTTGCGGCAGGCTGCTGGCCGCCGTGGGGACAGGGGGTGGTGCAACCATCCCCTGCCGATGATGCTGCATGTGGACAGGAGGAGTAGGAGATGGCTCAGTTGAAGCTGGGACGCAGCAAAGTCGCGCATGCCGGGCGTCTGCCGCTTAATATCGCGAAAGACATAGTTAAGAACAAGTATTTGTACATCATGCTTACTCCTGTTTTGGCATATTTCATTATTTTTCAATATTTCCCGATGTACGGTGCAATTATTGCGTTCAAGGATTTTAATCCCAGGCTTGGAATTGGGGGCAGCGCGTGGGCTGGGCTTGAGCATTTCAGAGACTTTTTTGGCGGAATGTATTTTTGGCGGGTGTTTAAAAACACTCTGATGATAAGCTTGTACGATCTCGTTTTCGGTTTTCCCGCTCCGCTTATTCTCGCCTTGCTGCTTAATGAGGTGAAAAATGCGCTGTTCAAGCGTTCGGTTCAGACGATCACTTATTTGCCGCATTTTATTTCGCTTGTCATTATTTGCGGCATGATCAAGGATTTTACGAGCAGTGACGGTGTCATTAACGATATTATCGCATTTTTCGGCGGCGAGCGGATCACGATGCTGCTGGAGCCGTCTTTTTTCCGGACGATCTTCGTTTCGTCGAATATTTGGCAGCATGTAGGCTGGGGGACAATTATTTACTTGGCCGCGCTGTCTGCGATCGATCCCGAGCAATATGAAGCTTGCAAGATCGACGGCGGTGGACGCTGGAAGCAGATGCTTAATGTTACTCTACCGGGGTTGCTGCCCGTCTTCGTTATATTGCTCATCCTGGACATTGGCCGAATTATGAGCGTTGGCTTCGAGAAAGTTATTCTGCTGTACAACCCGACCACTTATGTGACAGCGGATGTCATTTCCTCGTATGTGTACCGAGTCGGGCTTCAAGATTTTCAATTCAGTTTCAGCTCAGCAGTCGGATTGTTCAACTCCGTGATTAACTTCGCGCTCGTTATCGGCTCCAACTGGATAAGCCGAAAGTTGAACAATACGGGCTTGTGGTAGAGGAGGGTTCGCATGCGAGTAAGCTTGGGTGAACATATATTCCGGGTTTGCAATACGCTGTTTTTGTCCGTGCTCATGATTGCAACAATGTACCCCATTCTGTACGTGGCATTTGCTTCATTCAGCGAACCGGCGCTGATGATGGCGCATAAGGGCATTCTTTGGAAGCCGCTGGGCTTCTCGCTTGAAACATACGGGGCGGTATTCAGCAACCCGATGATCCTGCTCGGCTATCGCAACACGTTATTTATTGTCATTGTAGGCGTGGCTCTCAATTTGCTGCTCACTTCCTTCGCCGCATACGCCTTGTCCAGAAAAACGTTGCAATATCGCAAGCAGCTTACGCTCTTTATCGTGTTTACGATGTTTTTCAGTGGTGGATTAATTCCGTTCTACTTGCTGGTTAGAGGGCTAGGCATTACGAACTCACTGTGGGCGCTAATTCTGCCTACCGCAATAAGCGCGTTTAACCTCATTATTATGCGGACTTCGTTCGAAGCGGTGCCGGATGCGCTGGAAGAGTCGGCCAAGATCGATGGCGCCAACGACTTTGTCATTCTGTTCCGCATCTTCCTGCCGTTATGCAAGCCTGTGCTTGCAGTGGTAGGCCTGTATTACGGAGTAAGCCACTGGAACTCGTGGTTTAATGCCATGATCTTCCTTCAGGATCGGTCGATGTATCCGTTGCAGTTGATCCTGCGAGAAATATTGATTATCGGCGAGGCGAGCTCCATGGCGGAGGGAGCATCCCAGGATGAGATCATCATACTCGGCGAGACATTGAAATACGCCACGATTATGGTAGCTACCCTTCCGATTTTTTTGGTATACCCGTTATTGCAAAAATATTTCGTGAAAGGCGCCTTGATCGGTGCCATCAAAGGTTAGGATAAGGAGTGGAATTTTGAGATGAGCCATGAAAATGTGAAGCTGAAACCATCCGAGCTGTCGGATTGGTGGGATAAAGTGAAGATTAAAGTTGATCATATGATCGAAGCGGGCTGGACAGAAGCGCCGCATGTTTCGGCAGCAGGCAAATATGACCAGATCAAAGTGGATCAGTGGATTTCGGGCTTTTGGCCGGGCATTCTGTGGATTCTGTACGATATGACCGGAGAGCGGCGTTATCGGGAGGAGGCAGAGCCTTGGGATGTACGCATGGAGCAATGTTACTTGCGAGACAACCATTTCCACCACGATGTTGGCTTTCAGTTTCTGCCGACATCGGTTATTCGCTACAAGCTGACCGGCGACGAGGACGCACGGCGGCGCGGGCTGTTTGCCGCCAACTATTTGGCAGGCAGGTACAACCCGGTCGGACAGTTCATTAGAGCGTGGCCCCGCAACCAGACGGGATGGTCGATCATCGATTCGATGATGAATTTGCCACTGCTGTTCTGGGCGAGCGAAGAAAGCGATGATCCGCGCTTCAAGCATATTGCGGTTGCTCATGCAGATATGGTGCTCCGCTCGTTTATAAGAGACGACGGCTCGGTGCATCATATCGTAATCTTCGATCCGGAGACGGGCGAAGTGGAGCGTTATGACGGTGGACAGGGCTTCGCGCCGCAATCGTCCTGGTCGCGTGGCCAAGCTTGGGCGCTCTACGGGATGAGCTGCGCTTACCGTTATACGGGGGAAGCGCGTTACTTGAATGCGGCGAAGCGGGTGGCGCATTATTTCATTAGCGCGTTGGCGGAAGACGATGTGCCGCATTGGGATTTCCGTGCGGCGGCCGACTTGACAGACGAGCCGCGCGACACCTCGGCGGCAAGCTGCGCGGCATCCGGACTGATCGATATCGCGTCGCAGGTGCCTCCTGAGGAAGCCGCTTTATATCAGCTCGCGGCCACGCGCATTCTGCGCTCGTTGTCGAACAACTACAGTACGTTCGATCAGCCGAAGTATGAAGGCATTCTGCTCGGAGCAACCGGGCATAAGCCAGTCAATAGCAACATCAACGTATCGCTGATTTACGGCGATTACTATTATATTGAAGCTTTGGCGAAGAGCAAAGGCTGGAGCCAGCATATTTTTTGAGCGGGATCATGGGCCGTATTAACGAAGCCGGGAGGACTGGAAGCACCTCCCGGCTTCCGTATTCTTGAGAGGAGGTGCGGACGGAACGAAGGGAATGATTCAATAACCATCAATTCATAACGGAAAGGATGAAGAATTATGGGAACCAAAAGTATGACATGCATGATTTTGCTCTGTATGCTAGTTGCGTTAATGCCAGGAGCGGCGCGGGCGGCCGATACGAAGTTCACAATTGGCAGCTCCAGCGTGACGGCGAGTGGACATGACGGCAATGTTCCGGCCAACACGGTGGACGGCGATTTCGCCACACGTTGGTCAGCGAATGGCGACGGGCAATGGATTCAGTACGATTTGGGCGTAAACCGCAAAGTGTCTTCCATTAAAATTGCTTTTTTGAATGGGGCAAGCCGCACTTCTACTTTTGATATTTTGACGTCTACGGACGGTTCCGCCTTCACGACCGTCAGCAGCGGAATTGTGAGCAGCCTTGTGGAAGGCCTGCAAACGTTCGATTTTCCGGATGTCGATCCTGCCCGCTATGTGCGGGTCGTTGGGCACGGCAATTCCTCCAACCTGTGGAACAGCTATACCGAAGTTGAACTGTACGGCACCGCGAGCGGCCCTTCGCCGGGTGCAAGCAAGCTGGCGGTTACTGTACCGCAGCTAATGGCTAGTGGAGATGACGGCAACATCGTCGCGAATACGATCGACGGCGATCTCGGCACGCGCTGGGCGGCGAGTGGCGACGGGGAGTGGGTCCAATACGGCCTTGGATCGAGCAAACAAGTGGAATATGTGAAGATCGCCTTCACCAACGGGGCGGAGCGAACTTTCAGCTTTGATATCCAGACTTCCTATGATGGCTACAACTTCAGCACAGCGCTTTCGGGAGCAGTCAGCAGTCTGAGCAACAGCTTGCAGACATTTGATTTTGCCGATGTGGCCCCTGTACGCTACGTTCGTATTGTTGGCCACGGCAACTCGGTGAACGCATGGAACAGCTTCGCAGAGGTCGAAATTTATGGCAGCGATTCAAGCGGCAGCGGTAGTGAAGGGACGGTTGTCGAAGTTAGCACTTCCACGCAGCTCACTGCCGAGCTTGCAACCGCTGCGGCGGGTAAAACGATTGTGCTGGCAAACGGCACGTATTCGCGTACAAGCCCGTTTGCTGTTCAGAACAAAAACGGCACCGCCAACGCTCCAATCGTCATTAAGGCGAAAAACCGCGGCCAAGCTATCATCTCGGGAGCATCGGGCTTCCGCGTCGAGAACTCCTCGCATGTGGTGTTGGACGGATTAAAGTTTACGAACACAAGCAATGGCGCGGTGGTGCTCGAAGGCTCGCACCATGTGCGACTGACCCGTAATACATTTGCGCTGCCAAGCTCAGGCGGCGGCCTGATGTGGTTGCAAGTGCGGGGCACGAACAGTCATCATAACCGCATCGACCGGAACGACTTCGGAATGAAGAGCGACACCGAACCGCTGATCGCTTACGAAGGACAGGATGGCTCAGGGCAAATTTCGCAATACGATATTATTGAATACAACTATTTCCATGATGTAGGCCCATGGGTAGCCAACGGCAAAGAGACGATCCGTCTCGGCTTGTCCGGTCTAACGCTCTCCCACGGCTATAATACGATACAATATAATGTATTTCAGAATTGCGATGGCGAGCCGGAAATTGTTTCGGTCAAGAGCAGCAGCAATTCAGTGCGCTTCAATACATTCCTCACGTCCAAGGGCAGCCTAACGCTGCGGCACGGCCATAACAACAGCGTATACGGCAACTTCTTCCTCGGGGACGGTGTCGAGTCGGATCAGGAAGGCATCCGGATGTTCGGCAATGACCATAAGATTTATAACAACTACTTCGAGAATTTGACAGGCGAAGCAATCTACTTGCCAAACGGCGATTTCGACGGAGGTACTGGAGGCTCTCCTCCAAGCCCGACGGTCGAACAATTGCGCAAACAGTGGAAAGTTTACCGGGCGCTTATCGTCAACAATACGATTGTAAACAGCACAACCGGCATCGTCATTGGATCGGGCAAAGCGTATGCTCCGCAGGATTCCGTCGTGGCGAACAATATCGTGCGCAACAGCACCGGCACGCTTTATTACGAGGCGGCGACAACGAATACGCTGTTTCAGGGCAACATCGGGTATGGCAGCACCATTAGCAACATATCGCGCAGCTCGGGGCAGATCCGAAATATCAATCCGCTGCTCACTACGGTGAGCGGCATCCAGAAGTTGTCCGCAAGCAGCCCAGCGATTGACGCCGCTGTAGGGACATACGCGTTCGTGCAGGCGGATATGGACGGCCAAATGCGGGCGACAACGGATGTGGGGGCGGATGAATATTCCGGAGCGCCTCTGCTGAATCGCCCGCTTGCGGCAGGCGATGTGGGGCTGAATACGCCTTAGGGTAATTGATGATCAAGCATGCCGGCGGTCGGTCCGCCGGCATGGCTATGTCGTTCCATAGCTGTGCGGAGCATGCCGGTTATTTACTTTATTTGAAAGGATGGGAGACCATGGTTCGCAGAAGCTATGGAGCAGAGGGAAAAGGCGAGTTGACGTTACATGCATACTAACACGATGCTGCCGGCTCCGCGTGGCGGCGGCTTCCGAATGGAAGGTTATTGGATATGGTGTGGTTCCGTCGTGCAGGGCGAGGACGGCAAATTCCATATGTTTGCCTCGCGCTGGCCGAAGACTCTGCCGATGCACCCCGGCTGGATGACGGCTTCAGAGATTGTCAGGGCGGACTCGGATACGCCCGAGGGACCGTACCAATTCCGCGAGGTGGCGCTTCCGGCGAGGGGAGCGCAATATTGGGACGGACGCTGCACGCACAACCCCCATATCGTTAAGCACAACAACAAATATCTACTTTATTATACGGGCTCGACCCATCCGCTGGGCGATCCGGAGCCGCCCGAAAATTTCGGGTTAACCGATCCGCAATGCATCGTGGCGCGGGCGAACAAACGGGTAGGCCTGGCTATCGCAGACAGCGTATTCGGTCCTTGGTACAGAGCGGACGAACCGATATTGCCAACACGCCCCGGCCGATTCGATAGCTTTCTGACCTCCAATCCGGCTCCGTGTGTCCGGGAGGACGGTTCCGTGCTGCTGATCTACAAGGCACGAAGCTACGAAGGCAACCTGCATGGCGGCATGACGATTGGCGTCGCGTATGCGGATCACTACGAGGGACCATACCGGGTGCTGAGCGGAGAGCCGGTGTTTCCTCCGGAGTCGTTCCATATCGAAGATCCGTTCATCTGGCAAACAGCGAAAGGATACCATTTGATCGCCAAAGATATGGAAGGGCGTCTATGTGGTGAAAAATACGGCGGCATCTACGCTGGGTCTCCAGACGGGCTGAAATGGACCTTGCATGGACAGCCGCAAAGCTATTCCCGGACGGTACGTTATGATGATGGAACGGTGCAGACGCTGGGAAATCTGGAGCGGCCATTCCTGCTTTTCCAGAACGGCAAGCCGACACATTTGTTCGCGGCCGTCTCGGACGGCATCGACGGTTTTATGGATGCTTCCGATACATGGAACATGGTTATACCTTTAAAGCAATGATACATGGGGGAGTTTGCGGTGAGCAATTGCGTGGCGTCAAGCGATTGTTATGTGGCTATGACGTATAACCACTGCACTGAATTGATCGAAATGTAGTATGTTATCCATATTTGTATATGACAAAATTGCATAAAAGAGTGTTACAAAAAACCCGATCCAATGAGATCGGGTTTTCTGTAGCATCTTTAAATATGATTTCTTTTCAAAACAGAGTTAAGAAGCACTGTCCTCTTAACTCAAACAAACTTCCGACTCGTCTTCTTCCCAACGCAGCTGAACACAATCTTCTTATCCTCAACAAACGTCTCCAGATGAACATTTTTCCCCAAAGCTGACTGACATGGAGAAGCGTGCGCTCCAAATACTTCAGATCCTTAACCATCAATCTAGGGAAACCACCGTTTACTTTTGAATAAACAAGTTGATCGCGAATTTTCTCCCACGATTTATCGGATATAAGCGAGCACATGGGCGACGATAAGTATATTTTGAATTAGAGATTCATAACCGGGGGGCAGTCCCGTCTATCCCCCTTTAGGACATCTTTTTTGTACCTCTTCCTGCTAGTTAATCTGTACCAGCTGCCATTGCTGATTGAGATTGCCGCTGTATAAGTTTTGCTGAATATTCGCGCCATCAGCCGTGGAGGAGCCGGCGACTTCTACCGCTTTGTTGCTATTCACATTCAAGATGCTCCAGTAACCGTTGCTGAGCTTGATCAATCGGAACTGCTGCGCGGTATTGGAGAGATCCTGCATAAGCTGAATCGCTTCCCCGTTGTTTTTTGTCCCGTTACGAACATCCATGACTTTGTTGTCAGTTGAGCTTACGCTTCGCAATTCGTAATAGTTATTGTAGGTGCCTTGATCCGTGACGATCCAGCGCTGAGCTGTCGTATTATTGTCTGCCCGCTGTTGAAGCTGCAACGCGTTAGTATTCTGGCCGCCTGGAACCTCGAGTATTTTACCCGAAGCACGGTTGACGAGCTTGTAAGTTGCGCCATTCGTGACTCCATTCCATATACCATTCCAAGGATTGAATTGCGCACGTTCATAGTACCATTCGAATATAAATCGGGCCATGCCGTCCCGGGCAGTGTTGCCATCATACATCAATCCGCCTGTTGGGTCTGCAAATGAGCTTCTCGTGCCGGGATTCAACAAAAATCCATTCATATGGACAGCGATGCTCACATTGCCCGCTGCCGTGAAGATCGCTTTGGTATTTTTGCCGAAGCCCGCGTTCGAGYCGTTGAACAGATCCCAGTAGGAAGAGTCTCCCGGTTGGGTCTTGAACCAGGTTGTCTCCGTAATATTAATTGGATAATTATCAGCGCAAGGCTTAATATTGGTATCCCATTGCTGTTGCAAAGGAGTGTAGTCATCATAAGCGCCATAGYCCGGATACCAATGTACGGAATAACCTATATTGTTCAGTGAATCCGTCAACGGATAGGCTGCGCATAGCTGATAGTATTGATCCCAACCAAGTCCCGATGCCCAGATGACGTTATCCGCGCCTTTGCTGCGAATTGTGGAGATCATGGAATTTTGGAAATTTTTGAGCGAGTTCCAGTAGGCAATGAAATTGGACTGGGAAGGATGACCGCCCCAGACGCCATTGACATCAGACAGCACGGGCTCGTTAATGAGCTCGAACATAACATTGTCAGCGCTCTTGATTCCTGGCTGATCAGCGAGGTAACCCCAAATCTGATTAAACTTTGCGAGATTGGCAGGGGTTGTTGCTTGGTTGTTGCTTAAAGTGAAATCTAGGCCGAGGGTGACATATAGGCCCTTGGTCTTGGCATAGTTGATATAAGGAATGATGACGTTCTGAGTAACGGCTTGCAGGCCGGCAAAATTGTACGTGCCCGCCGCTACGTCGCCCATGTCTTCCCGGTCAATGAATAGACGTACCTGATTCATATACCATCCATGGTTGTTGCCGTATTTGGCCGAGGTGCTTGTAAAGGTGTCGGTGATATCTTTCAAATACGCTAAGATCGCTGCATGTCGATTCCCGCCATTCTGATTCAGGTAGTAATTGCTGTTCTGGTACGTCCAGTAAGCGCCCGAAGGCTGATGCCACCCGCTTAGCAAAACAGGCTGTCCACTGCTGTTCACCAATTGGTTGCCGCTTACATGGAGCTTGGACATCGGCATGCCAACCCACGCATCTGCCTTCTTGCCGCTCAGCAATAATGGCGACATCACTAGCGCCACAAGCAGCAGAAGCTTCAATGCCAAACTGACTTTCTTTTTAATCATTAATACTCATCTCCTTTTTTTTGTTTTACATATGTTAATTCATGGTAGTACAAGGGTGTGGTGAAGCATACGGTGGATGAGGTACCCAGAGCCGATTCAGAAGTGAAGAATAACGATTCATAACCATTTAGACTTCAGGAGAGGAGAAGATGAAAGAGGTGAATTATTTGTCAAATTAATATGTATGCGCTTACAAAATTGAGTTTACTATTCGTTTGACACTATCAACAACCTGTCTAATTATGGTTCTGAAACCCTTCTAACTCTATCTTTAACGTACAAGTGATAGTAACAATTGACAGGTTGTTTGTTCATTATGGAAAGTTTATACTTTTCGCAGTTAAGTAGGTGTAAACAGGAAGGGGAAGGAAAAAGGATGAGTTCAATTAACTATGATTTGCTAAGACGAGCCGTTCCGACCGGGTATGACCAGTACAGGGATGATATTGCCCACGGCAAAATTGAAACGGTTGAATATTTCTCTAAGACAATAGGATGCAAGCGTAGAGCGATGATTTACATCCCTTCAGGTTACCCGGATGGTCAAGGGGAATATAACGTTCTTTATTTATTGCATGGTATCGGCGGAGACGAAGAGGAATGGTACAATCATGCGGGTCCGCAAGTGATTCTTGATAATTTGTATGCAGACAATAAGCTTGCGCGCATGATTGTGGTTCTACCTAACGGCCGTGCCATGCAGAACGACCGGGCGGAGGGCAATTTATTCGACGCGGACAAATTAAAGGCGTTTGAGGATTTCGAATTCGATTTGCTTTATGATCTCATTCCTTATGTGGAATCGAACTATACGGTTCTGACGAGGAGAGAGAACCGTGCTCTAGCCGGTTTATCGATGGGAGGAGGACAATCGCTCAATATCGGATTAGGCAATCTAGATCATTTTGCTTGGATTGGAGGATTTTCCTCTGCTCCAAACACGAAGGAACCCGAGTTGCTTGTCCCGAATCCGGAAGATGCGGCTGCTAAGCTGAGTTTGCTCTGGTTGTCATGCGGACTTCTGGACAATCTTAAGCATGTCAGCGACCGGACACATGCCTATTTGGAGAGGAACGATGTACCCCATATTTGGTACGAGGAGAGCGGCGGCCACGATTGGCCGGTTTGGAAAAACGATTTATACCATTTTTCCCAACTCATTTTTAGATAGCCTGTCTAGCGACTAATCTCTTAGATGTACACGAGTGAAATAATAACCATGGTATCATGACAATTTGGATTCTCAACAATCGGAGCATCACCTTATTAAGGTGATGCTTTTGTGATGTTTTGTTCCACTTTTGATTGTAAGACGAAACACGAAGAATAGACAACGAGGATGATATTTGGAAATCAGGTTAAGAGGTAACTTTCTAATAAATGAGATCACCTGGGATAGAGAATTCCAATTTCCAACTTCATTATAATAAATCTATCCTATTGAAATAGAGTGAGGTTAAATGCTATGTCAATTCCATCATCTGTAAATTTTTCTGCTAAGCAAGCACATTCACTGCGACAGAGGGGCTACGTCCGTTTGCTGCGGAACATTGTGAAGTATCGCGTGCTGCTGCTTATGCTGCTGCCGACAAGCATCGTTTTTTTCATTAATTGTTATATTCCCATGTTTGGCGTTTTCATTGCTTTCAAGAACATTAACTACATCGACGGAATTATGGGCAGTCCGTGGGCAGGGCTCGACAATTTCCGTTTTCTCTTCGCTACTTCCGATGCGTGGCGAGTAACGATTAATACGGTCGCCTACAATGTTGTCTTTATTGTGACCGGTCTTATTCTCTCCGTTGCGATCGCCATTGCCGTTAATGAGGTACGTGCCAGGCTTGCATCGCGACTCTATCAGACAGTGATGATCATGCCGAATTTTTTGTCTATGGTCGTCGTTAGCTATATCGTGTACGCCTTTCTGCACCCTGAATACGGTTTCCTGGTCAAATACGTTTTGCCTTTGTTCGGACACTCTTCATTTAATGCTTATATGCACCCGGAGGCTTGGCCTTATATTCTGTGGTTAACGAAAATGTGGCATTCCGTCGGCATAGGGAGCGTCATTTACTTGGCAGCAATAACTGGCATCAGCGAGGAGCTGTATGAAGCAGCGGTCATGGATGGAGCCAGCAAGTGGCAGCAGATCATCCGAATTACAATTCCGCTCCTGACTCCCGTGATGGTCATTCTGACGATATTGAATTTGGGCGGCTTATTCCGCTCTGATTTCGGATTATTCTATCATGTTACGCTCGACTCGGGCGCATTGCGCTCCACGACGGATGTCATCGATACGTATGTCTATAGAGGACTGATTCAGCTCAATGACTTGGGAATGTCCTCCGCAGCGAATTTTTACCAATCGGTAGTTGGATTTTTCCTTGTTATCGGAGCAAATAGCCTGGCTCGTAAGCTTAATCGCGACACGGCACTTTTCTAGAATGGAGAATCAAAATGAACAAAGCAACGAACGTTAAACCGTACCAAAAGGTGTCTAAGCTAGCTGCGATATTGCTTCATATTATTTTCATCGCATTCAGTCTCGCTTGCATTTTGCCGATCCTGCTGATCGTCGCCATCTCGTTTTCAAATGAAAAGCTTCTAACGTTAAAGGGATACAAGTTCTGGCCTGACGAGTTCGATGGATCTGCATACCACTATCTTTTTGCCAATTCGTCTACTCTCATGAAGGCCTATGGGGTTAGCCTATCTGTTACCTTTATTGGTACTTTGCTGGCAGTGTTGTTAATTGCGTTATATGCGTATCCTATCTTTCGCAAAGATTTTCCGTTTAAAAAAACCTTTAATATTTATCTTTTGATTACGATGCTGTTCTCCGGTGGGCTTGTCCCTTTCTATCTGTTGTACGTCAACTATTTGGATCTGAAGGACACTTATGTCGCGCTTATCCTTCCAGGCCTTTCGAACGCGTTTTATATCTTCATTGCTCGTACATTTTTCCAGCAAACGATACCGGAAGAAATGATTGAATCGGGCAAGCTGGATGGAGCGTCGGAGTGGCGAATTTTTTTCCAGCTTGTACTTCCCATTTCACTTCCAGTGCTGGCAACCATCGGATTGTTCACGACGCTGATGTATTGGAACGATTGGTTCAACTCCTTGTTGTTCATTAACGATAGCGATAAATTTTCTTTGCAGTATGTGATGATTCAAATGATTCGCCAAGCGGAGTTTTTCAAAAATCAATTGGCGGGGAGTGGAGTAGCTCTGCTTGTACAGCAATCGGTACCAACGGAAAGTCTGCGGATGGCGATGGTAGTCGTCTCCATTGGTCCCATCCTGTTCGTTTATCCATTCTTTCAGAAGTACTTTACCAAGGGGCTCACCATTGGAGCCATCAAAGGTTAATTCGTCTAGCTCTGGCTTAACGGCCGGTTAGAATATATGAAAATTTATAGGGGGTTCAAGAAATGAAGAAAACGAAAGGGTGGGGCATGGCGCTTGCTTGGGTAACCGCGACTATGCTGGTCATGTCAGGCTGCAGCACCAATTCAGGATCATCCGGTTCACCTAATGCAGAACCGCTTTCAACAAGCAAGCCATCTGAGGATATCGGATCAAGCAATCCCGATATATCCACCTACCGCAAGCTCAAAGTATACACGGTAGGCAATTTTCCGCAAAACGACTCCAAGGCAGTTGTAGAAGAAATCAATAAATACTTGAAAGAAAAAATCAACGCCGAAATCGACTTTCAGGGACTGCCTTGGTCCTCCTGGTCTGAGAAGATGGCGCTGGCCTATCAGTCCGGAGAGCAAGTAGACTTGACTTTTGCTCCGAACTGGGCAGATTTTTCCAACAATGTAACCAAAGGGGCGTTTCTCCCGCTAGATGATTTGTTAACCGAATACGGGCAAGGAATAATGGAGACTTTAGATCCTCGTTTTCTCGATGGGGGCAGAGTAAATGGGAAAATTTACGCGATCCCAACTAACAAAGAAATCGGCGAGAGCCACACGATTATGTTCAGGAAAGATCTTATTGATAAATACGGATTTGATATCAACTCTATCCAAACACTGGAAGACCTAGAGCCGTGGCTTCAAACCATTAAGGATAAGGAACCCGGCCTTGCACCTATCTGGCTCTCAGGCAGTGGTTCTGATACGCTGAGCTACTTCGACAAAACAAAGCCGAGCATGGAAGAAAACTTCCGTTACGAGCTGGTGGCCGGAGCGCCTGCCGGTATTGTATTGGATACTAAGACAGATAAGATGATCATCAGCACGTTGGAATCCGATGCGACTATTTATAGGTTGAGGCTCTACAGCGAATGGTTCAAAAAGGGATTCATCAATCAGGATGCCGCGACGACCAAAACGAGCGCCGAAGATGCATTTAAGGCCGGCAAAACGTGGATGAAATTCGGTTCCGATAAACCGGATTCTGACAAGGAAGATTCCAGCGCGACGGGTATCGAACTAGTCAAGCTGAAGGGGAATGATCCTGAAATCAGTACAGCAAGCGTCAGCAACTCCATGATGGCAATCGGCCGCACATCTGTCGATCCGGAGCGCACAATGATGCTTCTAAACCTTCTTCATACCGACAAAAATCTGGTCAACCTGATCGATTTCGGTGTGGAAGGACGGCAATATGTCAAGGTAGAGGGCAAGGATAATTTCATTAAGCTGCAAGATGGCGTCTCTACCCGTGCGGATACGGGGTGGGCTCCGGGTATTGAGTGGATGTTTGGGAATCAGACGCTCACTTATTTGTGGGAAGGCGAAAGCCCTGACAAATGGGAGAAGTTCAAAGCCTATAACGAAAAAGCTCATAAAGTAAAATCGTTTGGCTTCAGCTTCAACACGGACGCTGTCAAAACAGAGGTGTCCGTCGTCAGCAATATTATTAAGGAGTATCGTCCGCTGCTTGAAACGGGAAGTTTGGATGCCGACAAGGTACTGGCAGAATACAATGAAAAGCTAAAGGCCAACGGTATTGAGAAGATCCGAACCGAAGCTCAGAAACAGTACGATGATTGGAAGGCGAAGCAGTCATAAGCAGGCAGGGGAAAGACCGAAATGGTCTTTCCCCTTTCGTGCCGCATGGGCGTTCATATACTAGACAAAGGAGTGGAACTGTGGGACTTTCATTGCAATTTAAAGTAAGCGCACTCGTCCTGCTATTAGTGGCGCCACTTTTTTTCTTTCTTTACTACACCAATATCTACTCCACAAATATTGTTCGTGAGAAAGTAGCGAAATCCGCATCGGACACGTTGACCCTTCATTTAGGCGCTCTTGATGAGCTGCTGGAGCAGACCAGTACTTATTTGCTGCGAACGGCAAATGAAAGCATGCTGCTCGAGCTATACTCGGAGAGCGACCCAGACAGTGTAAACTATTATTTATCTATCAGAAAATTAATGGATCAATGGTATAGCGATGTTAGCTACTACTCTATTATTCGCAGTGTATTCGTGTATCATCTTGACCGGGAGGAGCTATTCCTCAGCAGTCAAAAGGAGTATTACGAGGAGAAGAAGGCTATCCGTGCCGGTCTGTCCGCTCGGCTGAAGAAGTTCAAGCTTCCGACGTCCTTGAAGTGGGAAATCATTAACGTCGGCGGCGAGCCGGTCTTATTTAAGGCACTTCCGGATAAAAGTGGAAGGCTGCTCATCGGTGTACTTGTCAGCATTGATTCCTTAGCTCAGCCTCTAATCCGGTTGGAGTCCGTAGAGAGCGATGAGAAAATCGGCATTATATCCAAGGAGGGGCATCTGTTGTGGGGGCAGTTCGGCAATGAGGATCTTGTCCGCATCCGTAGCCATCTGAACGATCAATCGAATCGCTCTAGCGCTTCTATTCGACTTAGTGACGGCAGCAGCTATTTGTTCGTAGGCAAACCGTCTCTTTTTTCGGATCTCAACGTTTTCATTTTATTGGACGAAGAATTGCTGCTGGACGAGCTGCCTCTGTTCCAACGCGTAATTAAGGTCATTCCCATAGCGGTAGTTGTCATTCTAGTTGTATTGTTCTTTCTATTAAGCCGGCTTGTATTTAAACCCATTCAGCAGTTGGCAAGCGGGATGCGCATACTTGGCAAGGGACAGCTGGATTACCGTTTAAAGGAAGAGAAATCCAAGGAGTTCCAACTGATTACACAACAGTTCAATCGGATGGCTGAACAAATTGGGAATTTAAAAATCTTCGTATATGAAGAGCAAATGAAAGTGCAGCAAGCCGAACTTAAGCATCTTCAGGCCCAGATCAATCCCCATTTTTTCATGAATTCMTTAAATATCGTCTTCCATCTTGTAGAGCTTCAGAAGTATTCACTGATTAAAAAGATGATCAGCCACCTCGTCTCCTATTTCCGGTTCATCATGAGCACCAACGATGCGTGGATTACGCTTGTTAGCGAATTTAATCATATCCGAAACTACCTTGAAATCCAAATGGTTATGTACCCGAACAAGCTGAGTTTTCACGAACGGGTGCCCAAGGAACTTGAGAACGTCCTTGTGCCGCCATTGCTTGTACAACCGTTCGTGGAGAATGCTATGAAGCATGGATTTATTAATAATGCCAAGCATTTTGAAGTCAACGTCACGGTAAGTAAAGAAACTAGTAAAGAAGGGGATTCATGCATGGCCATCGAAATCCGCGACTCTGGACCTGGATTCTCCGAGCAGCAATTGGTCATGCTTAACCTTGGCTTATATGAAAAGGAGCCCACAGACCGTCAACTGGGGATATGGAATGTGCGCAGACGCTTGATTATGTTCTATGATGGACGCGCGAATATAGCCTTCAGCAATGATCCACAGGGCGGCGGAATAGTGAATATCAAATTGCCTATGCAAAGGAGGCTTTGATCATCGTATGTATAGAATCTTAATTGTTGATGACCAATATTTTGCCTTGCTCGGTTTGCAGCAAGGCGTGAACTGGAGCGTGCTGGGCGTTACGCACATTAGTTTGGCGGAGAACGTGGATCAAGCGTTGAAGATACTAAGGAACACTACTATTGACTTGCTAATTTGCGATATCGAAATGCCGGGGAGCAGCGGTTTGGATTTGTTGGCCTGGGTGGAGCAGCATTCGCCGTACACTTTGACGATTATGCTTACTTGTCATGCGGACTTTGAGTACGCGCAGCGCGCCATCCATCATGGAGCGTTCCATTATTTGCTGAAGCCCGTCGATTATGAGCAATTGAAGAAAGTGGCCAGCGATGCTTTTGCAGAGGTCGGTAGGCAAAAAGAACAAAAAAAGTTTGAAGCTCTGATGCAGGACTATCGAAGAAAATGGGAACATCAGCTGCCTATATTGGTGGAACGCTTCTGGCAGGACATCCTTAGTCAGCGGGCATCTCTGCTCCCGGACTCGCTACAAAGATCCGCACAAACTTGTGGCTTGTCGATCAAGCCTGATGATCGTTATATCCTGGTTCTGTTTGGACTTGAGCAATGGAAAGATAATCTGAGCGCGCGTGATGAAGCCATTATGGAATACGCGCTTCGCAATTTGGCTGGAGAACTGCTTCTGCTAGAGCTGGAAGGTGTTGTATTTCAGGATCATACAGGGCTTAATCTGGCGATCGTATATGTGAGAAGTGAAGAAACCTCTATTAGCAGCGTGCTTAATCACAATTGCCGTCAGTTTCTGAACGAATGCGAACGGCTTCTTCATTGCTCCTTATCTATTTATATTAGCCCGACGGTAGTATTACCGGAAATCGTTAGCGCCTACACGTATGTGACAGAGAGAGAGCAGCACAATTTAACTCGATCCCGGCAAGTATTCATGCCTGCCTCTACTCCTATGGAAAAAAGCATGAAACAATTGCAGGCTGTAGCTCCACTAAGCTTATTTGCGGAGTGGTCCACTATTATGGAGCTTGGTGAGTTAGAAGAGCTGGATCGCCGCGTGAAGCAATGGTTCTGGAGCAGTGAAGGAAATACATGGACAAAGGAATCTCATCATCAGTTTATCCACGGTATTCTCTTCATTATTCACACCATATTGGCCCAAAAAGGTTTATCTATTCACAAGTCGGCCGAATTAAAGAGCTTGACAGATAAGGAAAGCTATCCCAAGCACTCGGATGCCCTGCAACAATGGACGAGATGCTGCCTGAAGGCAACCGTACGACTTCTCACGGTAAGCAACAAAGTATCTTCTGCTGTGGTTACCAAGATTAGACATTACATTCGTTCACGATTGAACCAGGAGATTACCCGGGAGGAAATGGCTGCCCATGTCTATCTGAACCCGGCGTATTTATCCAGATTGTTCAAGAAGGAGACCGGGTTATCTTTGTCGGATGCCATCATTCAGGAACGAATCCAAGAGGCCAAACGATTGCTGGAAGAAACCGAATACAAGATTACAGACATTGCAGAGCGTATAGGTTATACCAGCTTAGGAAGCTTTTCGAACTTGTTCAAAAGAATTGTCAGCGTAACGCCACAGCAATATCGAGCACGGAAAAAACGGGATTAATTAATCATTTTACACAACGATACGGACTTTAAGAACGGCAAATATTTATCCGCCTGCTCCCTGATACTTGTTTGCGCCGTACATCCAAAAGCGGTAGCCTAGTCCATAAATCAGCGGACCCGCGAGCGGGACCAGCCACTTGGCCCAATGCGGTATTAGCGATGTCTCGTACGACAAAAGAAAGGCTGCAGGATAGAAATTGACAAAAGCGAGTGGAATGCCAACGGTCAAGAGCAGCTGAACCACTGTTCCGAATATGGGAAGAGGATAGGATATGAACTCCTTCAAATGGAAAAACAATGAAAACAAATATCCCGTCCTCACCCACACGAAGGTTGTAGCGCCAATAGCAGTGAGCAATCCAGCATGAATCATTGCAC
>NZ_JBFTSN010000056.1:0-26767 GCF_056400045.1 Paenibacillus sp. 01L418 | reverse complement strand
TGTTGGTGTTGGTGTTGGTGTTGGTGTTGGTGTTGGTGTTGGTGTTGGTGTTGGTGTTGGTGTTGGTGTTGGTGTTGGTGTCGGGCCGCCACCATTATTGGTCGGTTCAGCAGCACGAGTAACGATGATCGTGTATACCTTTGAATTTCCTTTTTGTGCGTTTACGGTAACGGTAACGGTATTTTCTCCTACCGCAAGATTGGAGTTACCTGCCACTTGAACGGCAGCATCAGGATCGGATGTCGTGTGCGTAATAGTTACTGATGTTTGAGCATATGGGATGCTTACAGGATAGGGACCGGTTTGTCCTGATGAAAAGTTTGTTACCGTTGTTCCATCCACTTGGAGATCAGTCAAGTTAGCATCATCTGGCGCGCTGTCATATATATCAATCGATAAGCTTTTCGATGCACTTGAGCCGAACAAAAAGGTCAAAGTTGCAGATGTGTCCTCTTCTAGCGTACTCAAATATTCCTTTTTAATTGTAACGGTTGAGCCGTCTAATGTGTACTCGCTGTCTTCTTCTAATAAGGTTGATCCATTCGTAATGCCTGTAAATGTATGACCATTCAATTGCATAGTTACCGTTATGTCTGCTTGCTCGGGTACATATTTATCAAACCATGCATAATTAGAGCTAATTCTACTGTCAATTGTAGAAAGCAAGAGCGAATGATCAGATCCAGCAGTTATTGTTGTAACCTTTCTTTGAAAATCAATTTTTTTCGGACTAAGCTCGTTAGCGGCAATGCCATGCCCTAATTGCCCCGCAGCCCCTGCACCAAAGGAATAAACATCACCGTCTGTCGTTAAGACGAGGGAAAAGGTTCCTCCGGCTGAGATCGCTGATACCTCCACATTGTCTAAAGCAGCAATTTTTTTGGGACTGAGCTCATTATTGGTATCGCCATGCCCCAATTGCCCATAGTTCCTGCCAAACGCAATAATGCCACCACCAAAGGAATAGACATCGCCATCCTCTGTTAAGATAAGGGAGTGAGACTCCCCGGCTGCAATCGCTGTTACTTTTACATTGTCTAATGCGTCTATTTTTTTAGGAAGGAACTCGATATCGGTATTGCCATGTCCTAATTGTCCAACGTTAGTACCGAGACCGCCAAAGGAATAGACCTCGCCATCCTCTGTTAAGATAAGGGAATGATATCCCCCAGCCGCGATCGCTGTCACCTTTATATTTTCTAATGCTTCAATTTTTTTAGGACTGAGCTCGCTCGTAGTATCGCCATGCCCTAATTGCCCAAAGCCCCCATCGCCAAAGGAATAGACCGCACCGGTAACTGTTAAGGCAAGAGAATGATACGTACCTGCTGAGATTGCTGAAATCTCCGGTAATCCTTCGATTTTTGTTGGAGTTGTCTTGGCCTCATTATTACCATGCCCTAATTGCCCGTAGCTGTAACCGCCACCACCGCCAAACGAATAGACATCGCCCGTAACCGTTAAGGCGAGGGAGTGATATTGCCCAGCTGCAACAGCTTTCACCTCAGGTAAATCTGTAATCTTTACCGGTCTGCTTCGGTCATTCAAATTACTGCCCAGCCCTAATTGCCCGCGATAGCCACCGCCAAAGGAATAAACCTCTCCTTGTTCGGTTAAGACGAGGGAGTGATAATATCCCGCTGCAATTCCTTTAATATCCGCTACTTCCTCGATCTCTTGAGGAGATGAAGTGTTGTTATAAGCCGCACGTCCTAATTTTCCATTACCAGAATTGCCAAAAGAATAGACACCTTGCACAGATGGCTCCGTATCGGCAGAAACGTACGATGGTGCAATCACCATTGGTTGAACGATACTGATCAGCAATGCGATGATGAGTAATTTTAAGAAAAGTCCCTTGCTAGATTTCTGTACTGCATGATTGTCGAAAATAGACATACTTCTTAGACCTCCTGTGTCGAATAATGCGAATTGTGAATCGTCCATAGTATATAAAAAAGGGGCATGAGAGAAATCAACCGAAAGTTGTAGACAGCCAATAAATGCTGAAAACACAAGCATAAACGGCTATCGCCGTCCCTGGCAGCGTAAGCTAACGTTTCGTGGATACACAAAAAAAGCCGCGGTGAGCGGCTGCTTTCGGAAGTTTATTCAGATTAGACCCAATTCTTTTGCTCGAGCAATTGCCTGACTTCGGCGTCTGACTTCCATCTTTCCATAGATGTTGACAATATGCGTCTTCACCGTGGCTTCGCTTATTCCTAGACGACCGCCGATTTCCTTGTTGGAGAGACCGTCAGCTATCACGATGAGCACATCCATTTCACGAGGCGTAAGCGGTTCGGCCAGCCCTCTTCTTCCCATCTCGCTTCGCGCAGAAGAGGGAGCCGCTTCCCATTCATTCGCCGTACTTTGATTCAGGAATGACATATAAACGGAGCGGCTGACCATCAATTCCAAAATAGTTAAACTTCTTTCCGAGAATACGCCACGCATTTGCGTATTTTCCAAATACAGCAATTGCGGGCGCTGATCCACACCTACATGAACGGGCATGCATAGGATCGCTTGAGGTGTATTCTTCCTGATGTACGCGTCTTTGGCATAAGAGCTTGATGCCGCATGGCCAACGCGGATGGTCTGGCCGGATTGGCACACATGCCGAACGATAGATTCCGCATAGAAGCCATCCCTGCCAGAACGATCGTCTGCTCCGAACGTTTCCGCGATCTGGAAGTCGTCCTCTTTGACATCTATGAGCATGCCACGATCAGCACCAACTTGCCGGCAGGCAGTCTCCAGAAAACTCCGAATGAGCTCCTTAGCATCTCCTTCGACTGTCCAAGTTGAAATCTGCTGAAGAATGATCTCCTCACTGTGCGAAACGGCTTGATCCGTTAGCGGGAGTCGACGTTTCTTGGTCTCAGATTCATTCCTCTCGATCGGCGATTGAGCTTGTATCCCATGCACACCGACTGTCATATGCCATAGTTCCGGTCGTTTTGTTTGGAGTTGATTGACCTTCGCAAGTATACCCCAATCCGAATACGTCATGCAGGCATTCATTAATGAGATAGCCGCGCCGATCGGGCTGCCGATCTCCTCGTATAAGGACGATAAGCGCTCGCTTGCTATCGCTTCCGACAACCCGTGGCCTTCCTCTTTGGCTTTCGAGATAGCTGCTTCATAGGCCAGTAGTGCGGCGCTGGTGCGACCGGTCAGCCGATTACATTCTGCCTGAATCAAGCCATGCATGGCGGAGCTTCTACCAAAAATGCCTGTCCACTTTTTCATTTTTCGAGAGAGTTGTTCCAGCTTGCGTACGATGACGCGCCTTTTCTTCGGAGCTGCTTCCATAGCTAGTCCGGCCAGCGCTAGCGCTTCATAGATGCGCAATTTGCGATTCTGTACCCAATCCAACGAAAATTTGAGATCTCTACCCCGATTGGCCCAAAACAGTGCTTCCTCATGTTTTCCCGCTAAATAAGCAGCTTCCAGCTTGCAAATACACCTATAGTTATCGTCATTCACTCGATCCAGGCGTTCAGGCACGCTCACGTAACGAAGAAGCAAGGATTCATCCTTTAATGCATCGGTATACAATTTGGCTGCTGAGTGAAGTGCCAACGTTTTATCGTCAGGAATCGTCAACGTCTCATCTTGGATGTAAGAAAGGAGTTCATCCAATTCCCGAATGCCCTCGTTATGCGTAATCATGCAAGTGATCATAGCTAAGTTGGCGGTGATTGCGTCCGAGCTTTCTACCGCTCTTCGCATCACCTTCCGTAAATCTTGTGCCGACTCTTTGGGATACTCCAATTGCTTGGACAGCCCTAAGAAAAAAAGGAGCCGATATTGCTGTACGGAACTGACGTCGCTAACCGAGTACAGCGGTTCCATTACTCTCGTTGGCAGCCAATCATACAGGTTAGGGATCGATCTTTGAATAATCATTTCATACATGCAAATCAGGCTGATCAAGGAATCGATCAACCCTTTATTCAAGCCATAACGAATAAACCTGGTCATCAGCCAGATAAACTGCGCGGGATTGTGAATAAGCCACGGAAGGCTCACACTCAATACGATTTCGGCAGTCGTCAAATATGCTTCGTCAGCTTGTCCGTCGGGTAATTGTTTCAGCTTGTTTCGAACGTTTCGCAGAGCGCGCTGCGTCCCGATGATCTCTTTCAGCAGACTAGCTTTAGAGACCGAGCGGGGAACCGTCCAGCCATAGCGAGTCAACGCTTCTAGGCCGCATTGCACCGCTTTCGCATTGTCGACAAGGGCGTTCATATTAATTTGAGAAATGGCAAGGAAAGATCGATCCTTGTCGTTTAACCGATGAGCAAAAGGCAATAGATTCAAATATTGCTCTCTCGATTGCTCAACTTCCGCGCAATAGTAAAGACACGCCGCGTATTGCAGCATCATCCGGCTAGTGAACTCGTCGGGCTCCTCTTCTCTTAAACCCTCCAGCTTCAAGCCCTGTTCATAAAATCGCTTTGCTTCTTGATACTTCTGCAATTGTACCGCTTTCTCGCCGGCACATTCATTTAGCTTTGCCAGTTCTCGCTTTTCCGGGTCTGTCATCCGATTCAAGCCCCGATTCAAATGATCAACCGCTGCGAGAAAAACGGTAGGCTCATCATTGGATAAGCGTTCGTGCATCGCTCTTCCAATCTTGAGATGCCACTTGCCTTGGTCTCCTTCGAGCGTCGTATAGAGAAACTGTTGAAAAGATGAATAAACAAAAGCGTATACGAAACCGCTATGTGCGATTAACGGCGATCCGTCGTCGCGACTTATGATGCCTTGGCTCTCGGCCAGCTTCAAGTGATGTTCCGCTTCCGCCTCGGAACAGTCGCAAATCCGCGCAAGAAGCGACGAATGAAACCGCATGCCCATCACCGATGCAACGGCGAGTATCAGCTTCGTTTGTTCCGAATACATTAGGTAACGAGCCTCGAATAGACGAATGACCTGTATGGATTCATCTGTCCGAACGATGATTTCTTCCTCCCACATCCATTGATGCCGTTTCGTATCATAGTACAGCTTTTTATCTAGATACCAACTCGTCAATAGCCCTTGGAGTCGTTCAGGATTACCCTCCGTCCTGTGATAGGCCGACCTTGCCAGTGTATGCACGCGAGGTGAATCATCGCTGACGATCGCTGAAATCAGTTGTAGAATATCATTATATTGCAAGTTATCCAGCACGATTCGTTCGGCAGGCGCGCCTTGATCGGAACGAGAAGCTGTTACAAGCATCATACCGTTTACGGTACGTTCCTTTGTAAGTCGGTCGACAAGCGCTAACGACCAGAGATCCAGCCATTCTGCATCATCCAAAAATAAAATAAGCGGCGATCCGTTCTGCGCAATGCAGCGCATCAATGTATGCAATATGTCTTCCGTTCGGTTTTCGGATTCTCCCAGGGATAGAGGGACGTTTGTTTCATCCTTCCACAATAGGTTCGCCTCTGGCAGCAGTCCCGCCAATAGGGAAATCTCATTCCCCAATTCACGCTGAAGCCAGCTTTTTATCGCTATAATCTCATTGGCCGGATAGTTCCATATTTGCTTGAACCATTCGGTTACTACGTGAAGAATAGGTTTAAAAGGGACGTTCTGTTGCCCCGTCTCGCATCGCGCTTGAATAAACACCCCGCCAAGCTCATCCACTCTCTGCCGAAAATACGCTGCCAGTGACGTTTTGCCCGTCCCTTTATCTCCCTTTATGGATAGCGAGACGTACTCGCCCTCAAGTGCTCTTCGAAAAGCCGCCTCCAGCTGTCCGAGTTCTGAAGCGCGTCCAAATAGGCTCGCCGGATACTGAAATCGACTGACGAGATCGTATTTTCCAATATCGAACGGGAGTGACGGTGCTTCATCGTTTATATAAGAAGCAAACTGCTTCAAATCCATGAGTAACCCGTAGGCTGTTTGATATCGATCATCAGGGTTCTTAGCTAGCAATTTCCATATCATTACTTCCAATACCGATTCCCGCAAATATGGAGCCGCTTCACGAAGCAAGACCGGTTTATACACGAGATGGACATAGTTCCAGTCTTCGTGCTGCAATGGTTCATAAGGTAAACGGCTCGTCAGCATTTCATAGAAGATCATGCCGAGAGAGTACAGATCGCTTCGTCGGTCCGGTTTGCGAACAATCAGATTTGATTGCTCCGGGGACCGATACGCCTTGTTTTGTGACACACTATCAGTGAGCTTTATCTTAAAAGGAGATGAATCCACGGTGATCGTGGAGGGATTCAAATTGCCGATCGTTTCGTTGTGCTGATGAATTTGATGAACTAATTCGGTCATTTCAATGGATAGTTTCATAAATTCTTCAATTTGCAAAGGGCCGCCCGATAAAATAGCACTTAATTTCCGTTCACTATGAGTCGTCATGTTTGATGTCTCCAACCGGCTGTATTTATATGGAACACAATAGGATTAGTATATTATATCTATTATATATGCGAACTGACAATGGTCCACAGTCTGTGAGTCTGAGATGTTTTTTACAAAGAAGAGTTCGTCACATTATGACAGATCAATCCGAGAACCCCCTTCTTGCTCTGACGCTGATTATCGGGCATAAAAATACATCGCCATGCTGGTCACAAGTACCATGGCGATGTATTCAGCATGTCCATGCTGCTATATTCAGGAACTGCTTGTTGACTCCTGGTTGACTTCGACGTTTCAGATCATAGCACAAAAAGTACATCGCCACATTCGCGATGTACTCCAAGTTACATACTATTATGCCGATTAAGCCTTCTCTTCGTCCCCCACCGCAACCGGATTCCCCTCCACAGAACTCCAATCGCTCCAACTCCCCGCATACAGCTTCACATTGCGGAATCCTGCGTCTTGCAATGCGAATACGTTCGGCGTAGCCGTCACGCCTGAGCCGCAGTACACGATAATCTCATCGTCCTGCGACAATCCGTTGAAGCGAAGCTTCTGCTCCTCTGGCGATTTCCAGCTGCCGTCGGCGCGTTTGCCTTCGTTCCAGAAGCGATTGATCGCGCCTGGAATATGTCCAGCCTTAGGATCAAGCGGTTCTACTTCGCCGCGATAGCGAGGGGCTTCACGGGAATCGATGACCACCGTTCCCGCTTTGCCGACTCGTGCCTTTACATCGGCTTGGCTAACCAGCATCTCATCGCGTACGTTTACAGTGAACTTAATTCCTTCTATTAAAGAAGGGACATCCGTTCTAACCGGATATCCCGCCGCTTGCCAGCCTGCGAATCCGCCTTCTATTAAATAGACTTGTCCATCATGCCCAAGCTATTGCAGCAGCCAGCGCAGACGGGATGCCATCGCGCCGCCTTGATCGTCATATGCGATAACTGTCGTATGATTGCCAATGCCAATCCGCCCAAGGAGATCTGCCAGCACCCGCGGCTCCGGCAATGGATGACGACCGCCTTCTCCATTCGGACGCTTGGGACTGGAGAGATCCTCGCTTAGATTTAAGTAATAAGCACCGGGAATATGAGCTTCTGCATACGCTCGCTTACCCGCTTCAGAATCGTTAAGCGCGTAGCGCGCATCCACAATAACCGTCCCATTCACACCAAGCTGCTCCAGCACCCAATCCGCTTTTTTAAAATAGGTCATCTCATCCATCCCCTCTACTATTTCTAAAATAGTGCTGCCGCTCGCATATCAATCATTTTTATCATCATCTAACGCTCTCTTTTCATCAAAACACTCCGCTCTATCACTCCGATGGCCGCTGCAGCAGCAGCGCAAAAAACGCTCCCGTTATTTCAATCGCCTTCTCCAAATCATCCGTCGTCCCTGCAAAAGGATGCACCGCTCCGAAAGTATGGTTCGCTCCTTCCAGCGGTGAAAAACGATGCTGCGGAGCAGCAGCTTGGAGAAGATAGTATCCTGTAAGCAATCGCCCAGCATCCCCCGTTCCTTGAATGAATAACACAGGCGTTCGAAGTGACGCCGCTTTAGCTGTGATAGCGAAGCGCATTCGATTCCGATCCAAATCCTCGAAAAACGCAGCGTTAATCGGCATTTCCTGCTTTGTCCTTGCATTCGTCACATAGCCTACCCCATCCCGCAATACCTGCTCGCGGAATTCTTCTCCAAACAGATTGGCCTTCGCTATTCCGTTCCATGTTACTACGCCGCGAATTTCCGGATGCTCGGCTGCGAATATTACGCTATTCCCTCCGCCGCGGCTATGCCCTACTATGAAAATTTGCTGCTTATCCATCAGTTCATCAAGCGGAAGCCTTCCCTCGAGCAAGGCTGCAAGCACAGCTGACAAATCCTTTTGCTCCTGCGAGTAGGTGTTCATCCCGAACTTATCTAGCTCGTCAAAATCATGCTCATTAACGCCGTTAAACGAAAAGTTGAACGTAATAACCGCAAAGTCCTGACCCGCGAATTGCTCGGCCGCATAAGGGAAGAACGCCCAATCCTTGAACCCTTTAAAACCATGCACAAAGAGGAGGACCGGCTTGCGTCCCCCATCTTCCTTCACTCTTATATCGCCTCTTACATACACTCCCGGGTCCAGTTCCAACATAAATGTCTGATGCAAAATACTCCCATTACTCAATAACAGCACCTTCCCCGTCAACATATTTCATTCTATAGCAGCTATTCACTCAGTTAATACCATATCTATCTACCCTGATCATATCACCAACGTGCATTATAGAGGCGGGATTACCTGTAAAATAGTACAAAAAAACTACACCCACGCATCGTTCGCATATCCACGCGCTTCCCAGTACCCTACATGCTCGCCTTTAATCAGCTCAATTCGGTTTAACCATTTTACGGACTTATAGGCATACATTTTCGGTACAATGAGACGAACCGGTCCGCCGAGATCACTCGGGATCGGCTTCCCATCATGCATGACCGCCACCATTACATCATCCATGTCGGCCTGCTCAAGTGTAAGGGTATCTGTATATACACCATCACCCGAGTAAAGCTTCACCGTCTCCGCACCGGGCTGCACACCCGCCATTTTCAGCAATTCTTTAAGTGGAATACCCTCCCACGTGTTTTTGTAAACGGACCAACCGGTCACACAGTGAAAATCACTGACCTGCACCGTTCGCTTCAGCGCCACAAACTGTTTCCAATCCCACTTAAATGTCTTATCGACTAACCCGTCTATCGTAAAGTTCCAATCCGCATTTGTAAAAGAGGGAATCGGCGTTACCGTGTATACACGGAACTGTCCAACAGCTCCTCCACCCGTTGGTGGGGCTGAAGCAGGCAGCGGCTGCGGGGCTGGCAGAAGCATATTGGCATCATTTTCGATCAGCTTATCGATGCTCTGGCTTCCGCCTACACTTCCAAGCGAGTTCCCGAGCCATTTCAGAAAAGAAGGCCCGATCGTGACAGCCAAGCCTATGCCAATTGCACCGCGAATGAATGCTTTGCGCGTATACACCGGCTGAGGCGCTCCCGCTGGATGGATGACGCCCTCTTCCTTCTGCTCGTTTTTGACGGTACGGCGATTCGGCTCCTTCAGCCATTTGACCCGCGTGATGGAATGATAAATGATATAAGGAAGACCAACCCATGTAAGGAGATCATGAATGACTAATGCCACATTAGACACGCTTGGCCCGACGGCTCTAAACTGCCACAGCAGCACGCCCGATCCGAACCAGCCCAGCAATAAGCCTAACACGACGAGTACGTTAAATCTTTGCCAAGGCTTTTGCTTCAACTGCTTCCAATGCTTGCCCGCCAGCGCCAGATAATAGACAACAGGCAGGATGGATGCTATACCGACAACGACATGCGCCCACTTTATCCAAACGCGAACCTCCCCAAGAACGCCGCGCCAGAAGCCGCCCACCAGTATAAGCCCGGTTAATGCCAAAATAACGACAATCCAGCCGTTCCAAGCATGCAGCGAAACGAGCTTTTTACCATAACCCTTGCGAAGACGCTCCAACAGTCCACTCATCGGCTAAGCCTCCTCYTCTCCTCTAAGTCTTTTTTTCGAAAAAAACTTATCCGTATCTTCTGCCGCCTCATACAACGTGAACCAAAATAAGCTCCCGTGATGACTAGGCTGCTGCACGCCTATTTCCCCTCCATATTGCTCTACTAATAGCTTAGCGATGGAAAGTCCAAGTCCCGCACCTCCGCTATCCCGGCTTCGTGAACGGTCTGATCGGTAAAACCGCTCGAAGATCCGCTCTCTATCGGCTTCCGCCACACCTTCCCCTTCGTCAATAACGGAAAAGCGGATAAGCTTCTCCTGCTGCCCGTACCATTCTTCTGCTTCTATTAAAATTAAACCGCCTTGCGGCGAATGCCTCACCGCATTTTCGAGCAAGTTTTGTAGTATGCGTTGCAAGTGACGCGGCTGCATCGTTAAACGAAGCGAAAGCTCCGGCAGCTTAACTCTAAGCTGCAACGATTTCTCATCCAAAGGCTTCGTAAACCGCGGCAACAGCTCGACAAGCACATCCTCCACATTCGCTGGTTCAAACACCGCAGGCTCATGCTTCTTCTCATCCAGCGTCGACAATTCGAACAAATCCTGAATTAATTCGCCAAGTCTTACCGTCTCGCTCCGTATCGTCCCCAAATAATACTTGAAAGATTCTTCATCTGAAATGACACCATCCTCTAACGCTTCTACATAGGACTGCACAGAAGCAAGTGGTGTACGCAGATCATGCGCCATGTTCGCAACGAGTTCCCGCTGCGCCGCCTCGACTGCTTTTATTTGCCGGAAGCTTTCCTCCAAGTGGATGCCCATATGATTGAATTGTTCCGCTAGCTGCTTAAACTCCCTCAGACCTGTATGCTTTACCCTAGCCTTCAAGTCTCCTGCCGCAATTAGCCCGGCCCCCTCACCGATCCTTCTAACAGAATCCTCAAGCGGCCTCACGAACAGAAAGTAAAGCATACACGAAACTATACCCGCTCCCACGGTCGCAAGCGTCAACAAAATGAACTGCTCCTTGGACAGTAACATAAACCGGTAGAACACCAGCTGCAAAATAATAATAAACACGATACTGATTGTATTAGCCAGCATGAGGTAAGAGCGAAGCTTCATACAAATGTTCCTTTGCCGTCCAGCTTATAGCCAATTCCCCATACGGTCTTAATCCAGCTTGGATCGGAAGGATTCTCCTCAATTTTCTCCCTCAAACGACGAATAAGCACCGTAACGGTCGTCGTATCGCCATGATAAGCGAAATCCCATATCTGGTTAAGCAGCTGGCTACGGGAGAATACCTTTCCTGGATAAAGTGCAAGCAGATGCAGCAAGTCAAATTCTTTGGCCGTGAGATCTGCCTCCGCTCCATTAACAACAACCCTTCTCTCCTGCGGAAAGATTGATAATCCGTCAAAAAAAAGTGACTGCCCTGACCCCCCGTCACCGCTGCCATTCGTCTCCGTCCCCTGCTTCTTTGCCACGCTGCCGGCCAAAGACCTTCTCAATATATTTTTAATGCGCAGGACCAGCTCCCTCGGACTGAACGGCTTCGTTATATAATCGTCCGCGCCCATCGTTAAGCCTAGCAACCGATCGGCCTCTTCTCCCCGCGCCGTAAGCATGATGATCGGAGTTTCCTCTTCCTGACGAACCCGATCGCATACCTCCAGACCTCCGAACTTTGGCATCATCAAATCGAGAACGAGCAGGTCCGGCCGATGCTCTCGCCATAGCCGCAAAGCCTCCTCGCCGTCTGCCGCTACCCAAACCGTCCATCCCTCACGTTCCAAATAACGCCTACACACATCTCTTATATTCCGTTCATCATCGGCTACTATTATTTTCGCGCTCAATGCGGGTTCACCCCTCTTTCCTAAAACTTATATCCTCTTCTTAAATTATAACGCCGATAGGACACGGATACGAGTATAGCTGTCTTTTATAGCAATAATTCCCCCGCCATGAGGCGGAGGAATTTTTAAAAAAAGCACAACACACCTTAAAGACCATCCAATAATGCTTGCTAGTTCTTATATAGCTTCATCCGTTGCAGTTTGTGCAACCGAATCACCACTCCTATAGCCGCCAAAATCGTACTAACCATTATTTTCATTGCATTTCTGCTATCTAACTTCCAAGTTCGGGTTTTATGTGAGCTTTGCCAAACAGATACTTTGCTGAATCATCTCCCTAGTTATTTCACCAATCCCCATTACATCTTTTCTTCAGTCTTCATCTCATCCGTTTTCATTTCATCTTTCTTCATATCGTCAGTTTTCATTTCATCCGATTTCATCTTGTCTGTCATCATTTCGTCGGACTTCATCTCATCTTTCTTCATATTGTCAGTCTTCATCTCATCAGTCATCATTTCTTCGGACTTCATTTCGTCGGATTTCATCTCATCAGACTTCATCTCGTCTTTCATTTCCGTTTGAGAGTTTTCTTTGCCYATGTTATCATTATTCGCGTTGCACGCGCTTAACACCAACATGCCCCCTAGTATTAGTGAAGCCAACATACTTTTTTTCAAAATAATCTCCTCCTTGGAATATCCTATTGTTCTTCTACGGACCAATCGTATCGAACATTGCTAACCATCCAAGAACAATACACTTTCGAAATCATTAGTAAACTATTACAAAAGTATTACATCTCCTCTATCCTGAGGGAAGATAAGTCATTTTCGATCTTTTCATTAAAATCTTGGAACCAGATCCATATGCTTCGCCCCATTGTCCTTTTTTAGATGTTCTACGTAGGCTTCCGGATAATAGCTGTCAGCTTCTATGGAATTAGGAATTTCTTCTAACCTTGAAAGCTCCAAAAATCATGCCAATCCACTGCATCTTTCAACTCCCTGTTGATTCAGAGCATAAAAAAAAACACCGCTCAAGGCATATTGCCTACTTAGCGGTGTATTCAAATCCTACATCGTATCTACACTGTTTCCATAATTTCCACTTAAATCGATCCCAAAATAAAATAAAGCAAGAAGAAAAATGCGATGACGTACATCGTTATCGATACTTCTTTCCTTCGGCCTGTGACCAGCTTCAGTATTGGGTAGGCAATGAAGCCAAACGCAATCCCATTCGCGATACTAAAGGATAGCGGCATAACTGCCATCATCAGATAAGCTGGAAAAGCTTCTGTAAAATCATTAAACGGAATCTCCTTAATGCTCTGAAACATAAGGCAGCCAACAATGATGAGTACAGGTGCAATTGCACTGTTTGGGATTATTTTGAAAAGAGGAATCATAAACAAAGCAGGAATAAACAAAATTCCCGTTGTAAATGAGGTTAGCCCCGTTCTCCCGCCTGATGCGATGCCTGTTGCAGACTCAGCTGCTGTCGTCATCGGACTACAACCCAGAAGTCCTGCACTAATTACCGATACAGAGTTAGCCTGAAAAGACCTGCGGAACTTCGCCTTGTCTGGAAGCATCCCCAGCTGAGCTCCCATATTTTGAAAAATAATGACCATCGATAACGAAAAAACGGCTGTCCAAAAATTAAGCGTGCCAATTCCACTAAAGTCCAAAGCAAAAAACAACTCTCCGTACCCATTAAAGGAAATACTAAAATCACGTAATGTTGAAAAATCGACGATACCGAGCAGTGCACCAATGCCTGTGCCTGCGATAATGGCAATCAAGAAGCTGCCTTTTACATTTCGCATGAAAAGCGGTATCGCAATCAATAAAGTCAATATCGTCGTTAGGGCATAAGGATCACTCAGCTTAGCCAAAGTAACGAAAGTTCCTTCGCTCGCAACGATGATCCCCCCATTTTTCAAGCCTAGAAAAGCAATAAAAAGACCAATACCGGCGGTCATGGCGTTAATCATCGACGTCGGGATCGAGCGCGATAGATAGTCGGCCCCTTTCGTTACCGCAGTTAACATAAATACAATGCCCGCCAAAAATACTGCTGCAAGTGCTTGCTGCCACGTAAGTCCTAACGAGAAAACCAAAGTAAAAACAAAAAATGCATTGTCTCCCATCCCAGGGACGAGAATTAACGGTGATTTTGCCCAAAGTGCCATCAGCATGCAACCGATAAAAGAGCAGATTACTGTAACAATCGTAGCTGCTTCATAAGGCATGCCGGCTAGCTGCAAGATGGCGCCATTGACCGCAATGATATAGGCAACCGTCATAAATGAAGTTGTTCCTGCAACTAACTCTGTACGTACCGTCGTGTTTTCTTTTTCAATATGGAACATTTTCTGCAATCGACTTCCCAAGTGTATAACCACCTTTTATCGTTTCCCAACATCATAGGGTTCCCCTAATGCTTTGGGTGAACGAGCTTTCCCTACTGCTCCAATTAATACGAGTAATGTTAAGACGTATGGAAACATATAGAAGAACTCATTTGGAATGCTAGCAGCAAAATCAAAGATTTGCAATTGGTCCTTTGCTGCTTGGGCTAAACCAAAAAATAGTGAAGCAAGCATCACGCCTATCGGATTCCATTTTCCAAAAATAACAGCCGCAAGCGCAATATAGCCTTGTCCAGAAATGGTATTAAAAGCAAAGTTGCCATTTGAGGTAAGTACAATCGTTGCTCCGCCAAGAGCTGCAAGTGATCCGCTTAAAATAACAGCGATGTAGCGCGTGCGATTTACTTTTATTCCAACCGTGTCTGCTGCGCTTGGATGTTCACCAACAGAACGAAGCCTTAGTCCACCTGAGGTCTTAAACAAATAAGAAAATAGGACGATGACTAATGCAATGGCAATATACGTAGTCGGATAGGCATTGAAGAACACATTGCCAATGAACGGAATGTCGCTTAAATAAGGAATCGTCACCTTATGAAATACAGTCGTTAGAAGCGGTGTTTCTGCTGAGCCGTCAAAAAGTAATTTCACGAAAAAGAACGTTGAGCTTGCTGCGAGAATATTGATAACAACCCCGCTCACAACCTGATTCGCCTTAAATGTAATCGAGGCGACTGCATGAATGCTAGAAAAAATAATGGTAAATAGGAAGGCTCCAAGCAAGCCTAACCAAGGGGAGAAACCGCCAAAGYCCGCTATTTCCGCATAATGAGTCGTTATTGCAGAGAAGAAGGCTCCCGATACCATAAACCCTTCCAGTCCAATATTAATGACTCCCGAGCGTTCGGAAATGAGTCCACCGAGTGCAGCAAAGATAAGGGCAGTTGAGAATACGAGCGTCCCATTTAGTAAATTGCCAATTACCTCCATCTGTCACACCTTCTTCTTTGATTTTAGTTTAATCGTCCGGAAAAGCAACTTAACGATGCCTGGTGCAGCTACAAAAAAGATAATAAATGCAATAATCATCCGAATAATTTCGCCTGGCACCTCTGCTCCAAAGCTCATGCCTTGTGAACCATAGGTAAGGCCCCCAATGAGGGACGCGGAGAGGAATACGCCAAGTGCGCTATTGCCGCCAAGCAAAGCTACTGCTATTCCATCAAAACCGAGGCCAGATGAAACCGAGTTGATAGCCACATAGTTGAACACGCCTAACACTTCAAAGGTACCAATCAAACCGCCAAATACGCCTGAAATAAACATGGTACGAACCATAACATTCGAAACCTTCATTCCTGCATATTTTGCAGCATCAGAATTAAGTCCAACTGCCCGCAGCTCATAGCCCCATGTGGTCTTGGTTAAATAGATGTGGTAAAAAATAACCGCAACAATCGCAATCACGAATCCCCAGTGGATACGTGCGCCATCCATCAGCTCAGAGAGCCAGCTAATTTGTATGCTGGCAGATTCATGGATCAAGGCGGATCGTTGCGTACCTGCTTGTGGGATGAACGTCCGAATAATATAATTCGCCAAATAAAGCGCAATAAAATTAAGCATGATGCTGGTAATCACTTCATTAATACCACGTTTTGCCTTAATATAACCCACAAGCGCTCCCCACATTCCGCCAAGCAAGGCGCCAACTAGGACAGCCAGCAGCGCATGCAGCACAGGTGGCAGACTAAACTGTGTGCCAACAATTAAGGCGCCGAGCGATCCCATAATAATCTGAYCGTCTACGCCAATATTAAACATGCCGGAACGAAAAGCGATCGCTACGGCCAAGCCGCTCATCATAAGCGGTACAATCGTACGCATAGCTTCTCCAAAATCGTAACGGCTGCCGAATATTTTATCGATTAGCGATTTATAGGCCAGCACTGGGTCGTAGCCGCCAATCCACATAATAATGGCGCCTAACAGCAAACCCATAACAATGGCAACAAGAGGGATAAGTGCAGATTCCCGTTTGAAAATACTCATTATTTTATTCATGGATGCCTTCTCCTTCATGCTTGCCTGCCATCATCATTCCTAATTGCTGATCATTTGTTGTTTCTGGCGTGGTTTCTCCAACAATTTGTCCGCCGAATAGGACCAGAATACGGTCTGCTACATTGAGTATTTCATCCAGCTCAAACGAAATCAGCAAAACAGCCTTGCCTTGATCACGTTCTGCGATTAACTGCTGATGCACAAATTCAATCGCGCCTACGTCCAGCCCTCGCGTGGGCTGAGCCGCAATCAAGACCTGCGGATTTTTATCGATTTCGCGTGCGATAATGATTTTTTGTTGGTTTCCTCCTGACATCGAACGAACGAATGTATCAATGCCTGGTGTGCGTATATCGAACTCGTTCACTAACCGCGTTGCCATGTCATCCATCGTTTTCTTATTAATAAAACCATGCTTGCTTATTTCTGGTTGATAATACGTTTGCAAAATTGTATTTTCACTGACAGAAAAGTCCAGAACGAGTCCATGTTTATGCCGATCCTGCGGAATATGTGACATTCCCGCTTCAGAAATCGTACGCGGAGCAAGATTGGCGATGCTTTTGCCTTGCAGCCAAATTTCACCTGAACGTATGCTTTGCATACCTGTTAAAGCTTCAATTAGCTCTGACTGGCCATTGCCGTCTACACCAGCAATACCGACAATCTCGCCCGCTCGTACGGAGAAGCTTAGATCATTAACAGCGGCCTTGCCGTTACTGCCTGTAACCACTAAATTTTTCACTTCTAATAACGCTTTTTTCGGGTTAGCCGCTCTTTTGGCAGTTTTAAAATTAACTTCTTTACCGACCATTTTTTCCGCTAATTGCTGCGCATCGCTCGATGCTACTTCCACACTTTCAATTCGCTTACCGCGCCGAATAATGGTGCAAGTATCTGCTATTTCCATAATTTCCTTAAGCTTATGAGTAATGAGGATAATAGACTTGCCCTCAGCCACAAGACGCTTCATAATAGCCAGTAATTCTGTGATCTCTTGCGGAGTTAACACAGCAGTAGGCTCATCAAAGATTAGAATATCTGCTCCGCGGTATAGTGTTTTTAAAATTTCTACGCGCTGCTGCATCCCTACACTGATCGATTCGATGGTTGCCATTGGATCAACATCAAGCTTATAACGTTCAGATAGCTCTTTTACCTTTTTACTTGCTCCTTTAATATCAATCTTCATCCCCTTTTTGGGTTCCATTCCGAGAATGATATTTTCCGTTACTGTAAAAGGCTCTACCAATTTAAAATGCTGATGTACCATCCCAATTCCAAGCTCAATTGCCTTGTTTGGACTATCCATCAGCTCATGCTTCCCATTTACATGAATCTCGCCTTCGTCTGGCTGATATAATCCGAATACGATACTCATTAGGGTGGATTTCCCTGATCCATTTTCCCCGAGCAAAGCATGAATTTCTCCACGCTTTAGCTGCAAGCTAATCGAATCGTTAGCGACTACGCCGGGGAATCTTTTGGTTATCCCTTTCAGCTCTAACACGACATCTGTCTTAGTCATATAAGACCCTCCCCAAAATATTCGTCCCCTCACTCTATCTAGGACAATGATAGAAGAGGGGACGAAATCGCATTATTTTTCCGGTACGACGATCTCGCCATTAATGATTTTCGTGCGATATTCCTCGACCTTAGCAAGAACTTCCGGCGCTACATTAGTTTTCGAATTTGGAGCAATATCGACTCCGTTTTCTTTGAGGCCCATTAATGTCACTTTACCCGCCGGGAAATCGCCTTCAGCTAATTTTTTTGAAGCTTGGTAAACAGCCTCATCTACTTTTTTGATCATCGAAGTTAATGTAACATCATCTCCGAAGGTTAAAGATTGATCTTTATCCACGCCAATGACCCATACTTTTTCGCCCTTGCTGTTACGTTCCTTCGCTTCATTAAATACACCATTGCCTGTTAGTCCTGCTGCATGGAATATGATATCTGCACCATCGTTATAGATGGTAGAAGCTGCAGATTTCCCCATATCTACCCGGTTGAATAGCCCTGTATAGTTAACGATCAATTTTGCATCTGGATTTACAGCTTTTATCCCTTCGCGGAAGCCCGCTTCAAATCGTTTAATAACGGGAATATCCATGCCGCCGATAAAGCCGATTTTATTTGTTTTTGTCGTTAAACCTGCGATAACACCAACTAGGAACGAACCTTCTTGCTCTTTAAAAGAAATAGCGGCTACATTCGGGAGAACAAGGTCAGAATCGACAATTCCAAACATCTTATCTGGATTTTCTTTGGATAGCTGTGTTACTGCATCAGCTAAAGTGAAGGCAGTTGCCCATGTTAAATCATAGTTTGCTTTGACAAATTGATTTAAGTTAGGAACAACATCGCCATCTGTTTTTGGTTCCAGGTACTTCACTTCAAAACCAAAGTCCTTCTTTAATTTCTGCAACGCTTCCCAAGCACTTTGGTTAAAGGATTTATCATTCACACTGCCAAGGTCAGTAACCATTCCGACTTTCAGCTTTTTAAGCTCTTGTTTATTATCTGTACCTGCAGCCCCTGCGTTGCCCGTATCACTTTTTTGACCGCATGCAGTTATGACTAACGTAAAAATCAGTATTAAAGGCAATAATGCTTTCATTGTTTTTTTCATTGTAAATTCCCCCTAATGTTTTATTCCTCGTTATTGGTTTGTTTTACTAACAAATCCAAGAAGCTTTCCCCGATAGCTGGTTTAGTGACCATGAAATTTTCTGCAATCGTTGCAGCTAAATCAGCAAATGTGTTTCTTATGCCAATAGAAATGCTATCCTTTGCTAACGATGGGCTGTAGATCAAGATGGGTACATATTCACGGGTATGATCCGTTCCTAGCGCAGTTGGGTCGTTGCCGTGATCAGCCGTAATGATAAGTAAATCGTTGTCGCTCATTTGCTGCATAAGCTCTGGTACATATTGATCGAACTCTTCAAGGCACGCAGCGTATCCTTTAGGATCACGGCGATGGCCGTATAAAGAATCAAAATCAACTAAGTTTGTGAATAACAATCCGTGGAAAGGCCGATTCAGCAGCTTAATCGTTGCCTTGATGCCATCCAAATTGCTCTTTGTTGGATAGGATTCACTAATTCCTTGCCCTGTGAAAATATCGTTGATCTTCCCGACCGAAATAACATCGAGGCCTTCGTTCTTCAGATGATCAAGCACGGTTTCTCCAAAAGGCTTGAGTGCATAATCATGCCGATTAGGTGTGCGTTTATAAGCGCCCGGCTCACCGATGTAAGGCCTCGCTATGACTCGGCCAACTACATAAGGATCATTCAAGGTTAGCTCACGCGCAATTTCACATGCATGATATAGCTCATTTAATGGAATAACATCCTCATGAGCTGCGATTTGGAATACGCTGTCTCCGGAAGTATAAACAATCCACGCGCCCGTTCGGAGCTGCTCTTCTCCATACTCGTCCAAAATTTCAGTTCCAGAAGCCGGCTTGTTTCCAATCACCTTGCGACCGGTCATGGCTTCGAACTTCTCAATCAATTCCGCTGGAAATCCATCGGAATAAACGTGAAAGGGCACCTTTACTTCGAGTCCCATGAGTTCCCAATGACCCGTCATCGTATCTTTGCCTACCGATACCTCCGCCATCTTGCCATAACATGCTAGAGGTTTAACCGCTTTCAAGATGGTAGCGAGTGGTGCAATATTACCTAGACCCAAAGCTGTAAGATTTGGTAATTTCATGTCTGGTACTTGCTCGCAAATATGTCCTAAGGTATGGCTGCCTTCATCTCCGAAAGCTGCAGCGTCCGGTAATGCACCGATACCAACACTATCCAGCACAATTACGCTTATTCGCTCGAATTTCATAAATACACCTCATTTCTCAAAAAAAAGCTAAGGCCATGCATTGCTATTTTCCACCCAATCCATGCTACAATACGTTTCTAGCCGTTTCGCAATCTCTTACCTAAGAGTTGCTTAAATATTGAAATGCGAAAGGAAAATTCTTATGATCGACAACATCTCAGACATCTCGATTTTCTCGGACATTCCTAAGGATGAATTGCAAAAAATAACCCCATTGCTCAAAGAACGACGGTTCAAAAAGAACCATGTTCTAATGTTTGAAAATGACCAAAGTGACGAGGTTTATCTTATTCGCTCAGGTATGATCAAGATTTATCGCATGTACGAAGGAAAAGAAGTCGTTCTGAGTATTACTAGTGCCGGCGATATCATTGGAGAAGTAGAAGCCCTCTCCAGCGACAATCATCGGATCTCATCCATAGAAGCCTTAGAAGACGTCAACGTTTGGCTGCTGTCAAAACAGGATTTCCTGCAGCTTGTGGATCAATATCCTTCCATCCTGCGAAACGCTTACAAAATTCTTGTAGAGCGAACTCGGATGCTCAATCGCATGATTCGTTATTTGACCTTCCATGACGTACGTGGAAAAGTAGTTAATCTCATTATGGATCTCTATTACAACTATGGAGTCGCCAGTGATAACGCATACAAAATCGATTTAAAAATTAATCAATCCTTGTTCGCCAACATGCTCGGAGTCACGCGAGAATCCATCTCCAAAACGCTGGGTGAGTTTCAAGCCGAAGGACTGATCGACATTCGTGATAAGTACTTATACCTCCTTGATAAGGAAATGATAGAATCGATCTGTAATGAAACCGAAGAGCTTCCTGCAATGCGTAAGTGGCATAACATTTAACGATGCCGTGCACCTAATAATACAAATGACAGCGCTTTATTTCCGTAACTGCGCTAACAGTTATTTTGTGAACCAGTTCACAAAAGTTAAGTAATCCCTTTAACATAATGTGGATATCGAATCATGCTATGATTCTCGTGCATTCTTTTTTGTGATGCACGATAAGAAACATTGGAGGGAATTCACATGAGTTTTCATATTGAAGCAAAGATTGGCGAAATTGCAGAATCCGTCTTATTACCTGGAGATCCGCTGCGCGCAAAGTATATTGCGGAGACCTTCCTCGAAAATGTCGTCTGTTACAACAATGTACGTGGCATGTTAGGCTTTACAGGCACATATAAGGGCAACCGTGTATCGATTCAAGGTACAGGAATGGGTATGCCTTCTGCGTCCATATATATTCAAGAATTGATCAACGATTATGGTGCCAAAAATCTCGTTCGTATCGGAACATGCGGCGCTATTCAAAATGATGTGAATCTCCGCGATGTTCTTATTGCGCAAGCAGCGGCTACCGATTCAGCTATCATTCGCAACCAATTCCCTGGGTTTGACTTCCCTCAGATTGGAAACTTTGATCTAATTAAAACCGCTTATGAAATTGGAGAGGCTAAAGGCCTTAACCTGCGCGTAGGTAACGTGTTATCTTCTGATGTTTTCTACACGGAAGACAAAGATGCCGTGACCAAGCTAGGCCGCCATGGCGTATTGGCAGTAGAAATGGAAACAGCCGCACTTTATTATTTAACAGTTAAATTCGGCGTAAAAGGTCTCAGYCTCCTAACGGTAAGTGATCATATTCTTACTGGAGAACAAACGACTGCACAAGAGAGACAAACGACCTTCAACGATATGATTGAAGTCGCACTAGAAACCGTAGCTAAATAGATCTTTTACTAACAATTAGAAACCTGTCACAGCTCATCAACCTATATATTGAATTAAAAAAAGAGCTCGATTCCATTTTGGAATCGAGCTCTTTCTCTGCATAAAGCCTACATGGCGATGAATTCAATTCTTCCATACTACATTACGTCTCTTAGCTCTTACAGTCAGCTGACCAGACCAAAGACGGGGCATCCCCTTTACTAAAGTCCGTTTTAAGTTCTTTTAGATCTCTATATATTAGATAAATATGGTATTTTTTATATAGAGGGAGAGGCTAAATATGTGGAGGTTTGTTCGCAAAATTATGTTTTCCCTGCTCGTCATTCTTGTGGTGCTGGCAGGTCTCGGAGCCGCTTATCAATGGTACGGTTCCAAGCAGGACCGAAAAACATATAGACCTACCGGGAAACTGTATAATGTAGCAGGCAGCAAAATGCATCTCTATTCGGAAGGTATAGGCGATACAACAATCGTCTTTGCTTCAGGGTGGGGAACGACGAATCCCTACGCCGATTTTTATCCTTTGTATGAAGGACTGAAGCAGCATGTGAAGATTGCTGTCTATGACCGTTTCGGTTACGGATACAGTGATACGACAGACAGAAAGCGGGACATCAATATGATAACCGACGAGATTCATGAGCTGCTTCAGGTCTCTGGGCAGAAACCGCCTTATATTTTTGCCGCCCATTCAATGGGCTCTCTGGAAACCATCCGGTACGCGCAACGTTTTCCAGAAGAAGTGAAGGGTATTCTGCTTATAGAGGGCGGAAGCCCTGAATATTACAAGTCCAGCCCGGAGCTTACTCTTATTCCTTGGATTCAAAAAGGACTCCGGACATTTGGCATACTGCGGGCCTTGTATCATGTGGATGGCTTCGTAAAATGGCTATCCGATGAAAGCAACGGGGAGAAGCTATTGCCGGAGGAGCTGAAGGAATTAAACCGCAAAGCCTTGCTGCTAAGGACTGGAAACCGAAATATGACGGATGAAATGAGCCAAAGCCGAGAGAATGCCAAAATGGTGCTTGAGGGAGGAAAACCGCTGAAAATTCCCATTACCGTATTGACTGCAGACTATTTTGGCAAGCTGGACGATGATCCGTCATGGGCAGACAGTGAAGCAGCGCTTCCATCATGGTCTGTTTCTGGCAAGCAAACCATCGTGAAAGGCAGCTCCCACTCCCTTCATAGCTATCAGCCAGGCATTGTTGTTGATGAGCTGCTTCAATTGGCGGGTCATGCTGAAACATTAGAATAGATTAGCTATAACAAAAAAAACAGATCATCCTCCTAAGAGGAATGATCTGTTTTCTTAAACGGTCTTATTTAATGCCTTGCTCCGTAACATACGCTTGCCATTGTTTCGTGTATTCCGCTTGAATTTTCTCAAGGCCTGCTTGTTTTGCTTTTTCCATGAACGTTTTCACGCCATCTTCTACGTTTTTCACGAGACCTGCATTCAGCGGGAACAAGTATTGTTTCTCTACCTGCTCAAGTGCTGCTCTCTCAGCTTGGTAAGGTGTGTAATCTTCTGCGAAACCTGTGAATTTATCAGGTACTTGAATTTTATCAAGCTCATCGAAGATCGCTTTTACGCCATCATAGTTTTTGTCGAACAGCATGAACTCAGGGTTTCTCCATGCCCAACCATTCATGCCCTCACGAGGGAAGCCGTTGGAATTGGAATCGCCGATCATCGAGTAATAGCCGTCTTTTACTTCATAGTTTTTGCCTTCTACACCGTATTGCGTAAGCATGTTGTAGCGTTTGTCCGTAACCAGCTTCTCGTAGAACGCAAGCGCGCGCTCAGCGTTTTTGCTGCTAGCTGGAATAGCGAATCCGTTGTGGATCGGGTGAACTGGCGTTGCAATCCCATTTGTTTTTGGGAATGGGTGGTAGCCCAGCTTCCAATCCGGGTGAGTTGCTTGAATTTTGATAACCATATCATTATAGCGAGTCGGGTTGTCCCCAATAATTGCTGCAGCTTTGCCGCTTGTGATTTGATCCTGCAGCGTATCTTTAACAGCCAGCACGTTTTTCACCATGTAGCCGTTATCCTGCCAACGCTTCATTACCGTCAAATCTTGAACTTGCTCATCTGAACCCCAGTAGGAATGCACTTCATTAGGTGTTGCATAGTCGATGCCGATACCGTATGGCAGCGCACCAACTGGAGAGTGGGAAATACCAATGAAACGATCCATTAGGTTTGTTTTCACATCCGAGTTCATCGAAAGCGGTGTAACCGTCGGTTCATTTTTCTTGATTCCATCTAGGTATTGCTCGAACGTTGCAATATCTACAGGAGTAGGCAGATTGTATTTCTCGCGAAGATCTTCACGCCATACAAAACCATCCGTTACATACTCTTTGTACGTAGCTGGAACCGTGTAGATTTGACCGTCGATTTTTACAGCTTCCCACATATCTGCTGGCACGTAAGAGTTTAGCGTAGGCGCTGCTACGGGAAGAATCTTGTCGAGCGCTTGGAAAGCGCCTTTCTTCGCATACGATTGGTATTGCGTCCAATCCGCTGTGAAGATCAAGTCAACCTGTTGGCCTGATCCAAGCAATAACTTGTACTTTTGATCCCAATCTGTCCAAGACGTGTAGTTGAATTTAACGGTAGCATTCAAATCTTCCAATGCCATTTTGTTGACTTGCTCTTGAATAGAAGCGATATCTTTAGGAGCATCGCCTAACATATAAAATTGCAATTCCACTTTTTTCGACGTATCGATACCTGATTTTTCGCCGCCTTCATTCGTTGCGCCTTCGTTAGTTGTACCCTCTGTGTCTTTTGGAGCATCGGTAGCGCTACTGCCGCTGTTTCCATTGTTATTCGATCCGCAAGCTGCTAGTACTGTAATAAGCACGATGATGGATAGAAACATGGAGACCGCTTTTGCTGCTTTCTTAGTCATGTGAATCCTCCCTTTAATAAGTTCTTATCTATGTTAGCTAAACGTGGAATGATTGATCCMTTGTCTAGTTCTAACCTTTAACCGCACCAATCGTCAATCCTTTTACAAAATAACGCTGCACGAACGGATACAGGAACAGGATTGGTCCTGTAACGATAATGGACATTGCCATCTTCGTTGATTCTGTCGGCATGTCGGAGCCTAGCGAGACGCCAGTTCCCGAGCCCATTTGCGCAACGAAGCTCATCGCATTAATCACGTTGTACAAGTAATATTGCAGCTGGTACTTCGTCGTGTCGTTAATAAACAACGAGGAAGTAAACCAGTCATTCCAATAATGAAGCGCCAGGAACAAACCTACGGTTGYGATACCCGRCATCGACAGCTGAAGCACAATTCGGCTATAAATGGTGAAGTCGTTTGCGCCGTCAATTTTAGCCGATTCAATAACCTCATCCGGTACTGCGGAGCGGATAAAGTTTTTCATCAGAATAATAAGGAAAGGCGTCATAAGACCCGGCAATATCAACACTTCAAGCTTGTCAGTCAGCTTCAAATACTTGGTCATTAGGATGTACCAAGGAACCAGTCCGCCGCCAAACAGCGTCGTGAAATAAATCATAAAAGCGAAGAAATTGCGATATTTGAAATCCTTGCGCTGCAGGACGTATCCAGCCATCGTCATCAGGAACAATCCAAGCGTCGTCCCGATAACCGTGGTTAGCGTGGTGACGCCATAGGCTTGCAATACCTGCTTCGGAAAACGGAACACCGTCGCATAACCCTCAAATGAAAACACGGTTGGAATGAGATGGTAGCCATCTCTTATAATCGCTTCATTTTGCGTAAAAGAAGCAGATATAATGAGCAGGAACGGAAACAAGCAGGCTACAGTTGAAATGAGGATGACTATAAAAGCGATGAGTCTAAACCATTTCATATAATTGTCGTCTTTGATTTTCATGGGTACCTCCTACAGTTAGCTGATAGCAATTGCTTCAAATCGTTTAAAACAATGCGTACTCGTCGTTGATTTTCTTGATGATATAGTTGACGGTCATGATGAGAACAAAGCCGAATAGCGATTGGTATAAACCAGCGGCTGTCGACATGCCGATATCGAACGTCACTTTCAGTGAACGGTACACATACGTATCGAGAATATCTGTCGTATTGTAAAGCACGCCGTTGTTGCCGATCAGCTGGTAGAACAAGTCGAACTGGCCTTTCATAATACTTCCGAGTGCGAACAGCAGGAGCATAACGAATGTTGTCTTCAGCATCGGAACGGTAATGTACCAGATACGCTGGAAAATGTTCGCGCCGTCGATTTTGGCAGCCTCATAATACTCTTCGCTAATTCCAGTAATCGATGCCAGGTAGATAACCATGCTGTACCCTATATTTTTCCACAGGTAGAAGATGATAATAAGGAACACCCACACCCATGGCGTATTGTATACGTCCAATGATTCGTATCCGAATGACTTCAGCGTCGAATTCAGAAATCCGCTCTCATAGTTGAACACGTTGTAAACGATGACACTAAGAATAACGAAGGACACGAAATACGGTAGAAACATGATCGATTGCGTCAGCTTCTTAAACCATTGCAAGCGCAGCTCGCTTAATAGAATGGCAAGCGCGATGGCGAGCACGTTTCCGAGTAGAATAAATACGATGTTATAGCCGACCGTATTTAAGGTTAATCTTGCGAGAACCCCCGATTTCCATAAAAACTTGAAGTTGTCGAGTCCAACGAATTGGCTATTGAACAAGCTTGTGTTGAAGTCGAACCTTGTGAAAGCGTAGTAGATACCCACCATTGGAACATACGAGTTAATTAGGAAGAAGATAAGCGCCGGCAATAACATAAGGAAGAGTATACGATTCGTTACAAGCTCCCTAAGCACTCCATTTTTTTTCAACATGCAGATGATGTCTCCTCTCAAAGCGTTCTTTTCTATTTCGTGTTGTCTGCTGTTCTCACTGTACGCCGCC